>CAYYEE010000245.1:0-6811 GCA_964470775.1 uncultured Planctomycetota bacterium
CTTGCGCGCGAACTCGGCGTCCCGGCCAAAGACATTTTAGACAAATGCCACGAAAAGGGCTGGAAGGTCAGCAACAACTTCAGCGGCATTGACGATAACCACGTCCTGGAGCTGCGGACCATATTCGGCAAGGGCGAGCCGGTGCGCCTTGTGCAGCAAGGCGTCGCCCGCCCCGCCGCCCCGGCCCCGGCGCCCGCCGCCCCGGCCGCCCCAGCGGCGCAAAAGCCCGCGGCCGCGACTCCGCCGCCGGCCCCCAAGCCGCCCGCCGCCCCAGCTCGGCCCGCGCCCACAGCCCCGTCCGCCACGCCCAGGCCGGCCCAGTCCGCCACAGGTCCCATCCCCAGGCCTTCCGCCCCGCCCAGCGCGGTCGTGCGGCCCGCCCCCGGCGCCCCGGCGCGCCCCCCCGCGCCGCCAGCGGCCGGCCCCCGGCCCCCGTACGCCCCCGGCGCGCCGAGACCCGCCGCTCCCAGACCCAGTGGCCCGACCGGCCCCAGCGCTTTGGGGCCGCGGCCCACGGTCTCCGGTCCCATGACGCCCCGGCCCTCCACCCCCGGCCAGGCCCCCTATCGGCCCGCCCCGGGTGGTCCCAGGCCCCCCTATCAAGGTCAAGCCGGCGGACCAGGCCAAACCGCGGCCCCCAGCGGCCCGAGGCCGCCTTTTTCCCCCAGACCCGCCGGCCCAGCCGCCCCAGGCCAGCGCCCGCCCTTGGCGGCCGGCCCAAGGCCCCCCATGGGCGCCCGTCCCGTTGGCGCGCCATTCTCGCCGCGCCCCATGGGCCCCAGGCCCCCGTCCGCGGGCCCCGGCGGACCACGCCCCACCGGCCCGCGCCCCGGCGGACCGCCCGACACAGCCGGCCTCGGCCAGAAGCTCACCCGCCGGCCAGCCCACCGTCGCCACGACGACAACGAACCGTCTTTTGACGCCGAGACCAACGCTCCGGCCGAATCCGCTGAGCGCCTCTCGCTCCAGAGCCGCATCCGCCGGCGCGTGCAGACCATCGAACCAGACCCCGAAGCCGAGCCCATCACCTCCGTCCGCAGGTCCACGGGCCCCCGCGCCGCCAACCGCCTTGGCCGCGCCATCGCCACCGACAACCCCGCCGCCAGCGACACCCAGCCGGCGATTGGATACGGCGCCCCGTTCCCCGGCCGCGGACCCAGGCGCAGCGGACGCCGCTTCTCCGGCTCGTCCGCCGGCCGGTCCGGCGCTCCCGGCGCGCCAGGCCAGCAGATCCGCCCTGGCGCCGTCGAACTCGTTTCCCCCGTCACCGTCCGCAGCTTCTCCGAAGCCACCGGCATCCGCGCCAACATCGTCATCCGCAAGCTCATGGAGCAAGGCTCCATGGCCCGCATCACCGACGTCCTCAGCCCCGAAACCGCCGAGCTCCTCGGCATCGACTTCGGCGTCGAAGTCAAAGTCAAAGCCGCCGAAGCCGACCTCGAAAAAGAGATGGCCCAGCAGTTCACCGAAGACGAGAACCCCGCCGACCTCCAGCCCCGCCCCCCCATCGTCACCTTCCTCGGCCACGTCGACCACGGCAAGACCTCGCTGCTCGACGCCATCCGCAAGACCTCCGTCGCCGCGGGCGAAGCCGGCGGCATCACCCAGCACATCGGCGCCTATCGCGCCGAGTTCCCCGACGGCCGCGCCGTCGTCTTCTTGGACACCCCCGGCCACGAAGCCTTCACCGCCATGCGCGCCCGCGGCGCCAACGTCACCGACGTCGTCGTCCTCGTCGTCGCCGCCGACGACGGCGTCATGCCCCAGACCGAAGAAGCCATCGACCACGCCAAGGCCGCCGGCGTCCCCATTATCGTCGCCCTCAACAAGTGCGACAAACCCGAAGCCAACCCCGCCCGCGTCAAACAACAACTCGCCGCCCACAACGTCCTCCCCGAAGAATGGGGCGGCGACGTCGTCTGCGTCGAAACCTCCGCCATCACCGGCAAAGGCCTCGACACCCTCGTCGAAATGATCGCCCTCGTCGCCGAACTGCGCGAACTCAAAGCCAACCCCAACCGCCGCGCCAACGGCGTCGTCCTCGAAGCCCGCATCGTCGAAGGCCGGGGCGTCGTCGCCAGCGTCCTCGTCCAGAACGGCTCTCTCCAGCGCGGCGACTGGATCCTCGCCGGCGCCGCCTTTGGCCGCGTCAAGGACATGATCAACGACAAAGGCAAGCGTCTCCGCATCGCCGGCCCCGCCACCCCCGTCGAGATCAGCGGCTTCGACACCGTCCCCGAAGCCGGCGAGAAATTCTACGTCGCCGAAGACTCCCAGCAGGTCCGCGCCGCCGCCGAACAGCGCCGCGAGCGCGACTGCGTCAAAGCCCTCACCGAACGGCCCCACGTCACCCTCGAAAGCTTCTTCTCCACCCTCCAGGCCAGCGGCAAGAAAGAACTCCGCGTCATCCTCAAAGGCGACGTCAAAGGCACCATGGAAGCCCTCGACAAGGTCGTCCGCGAAATCGGCTCCGGAGAGGTCAAGATCAACATCCTCCGCGCCGCCGTCGGCGGCATCAGCGCCTCCGACGTCCTCCTCGCCGACGCCTCCGACGCCATCATCGTCGGCCTGCACGTCGTCCCCGACGGCCCCGCCCGCGCCCTCGCCGACGCGAAAGGCGTCGAAATCCGCACCTACGACATCATCTACCACGCCGTCGAAGAACTCCGCAAAGCCCTCGAAGGCCTCCTCGAACCCGAGGAAAAAGAAATCATCCAAGGCCACGCCCACGTCCTGCGCATCTTCAAGATCAGCCGCCTCGGCGCCATCGCTGGCTGCTCCGTCCGCGACGGCGTCATCAACCGCACCTCCCAGGTCCGGCTCATCCGCGACGGCGTCGTCGTCTACACTGGACGCATCGCCTCCCTCCGCCGCGAAAAAGACGATGCCCGCGAAGTCCGCGAAGGCTTCGAGTGCGGCATCCGCATCGAGAACTTCGATGACGTCAAAGTCGGCGACGTCATCGAGGCCTACACCATCGAAAAGATCCGCCGGACCCTGCCCAGCGAACCGGGCGCCGGAGGCCAGAGCAAGACATGATCGTCGGCGTCCTGCGCGTCCGGCTCATTCTCCGCGAAGCCGTGTCCCTCAAGGACAAACGCCAGGTCGTCAAAGGAATCAAAGACCGTGTCCGCAACCGGTTCAACGTCTCCATCGCCGAAATCGGCGCCCAGGACGCGCGCCAGCGCGCCGAACTGGGCCTCGCCGCCGTCTCCACCGAGCGCCGGCACGCCGAAGGACTGCTCCAAGACGCCCTCAGCCACATCCGTTGCGCCCCTGGCGCCGAACTCGCCAGCCACGACATTGAGTTTTTCTGAACGCACCCCCGGGAGCCGCGCGATCGATGCCTAAAGGCCGCCGACTCGAACGCCTCACCGCCATCCTCAAACAGGAACTGGGAGCCATCATCGCGTTCCAGCTCAAAGACCCCCGCGTCGGCTTCGCCACCGTCACCCGCATCAAGCTCGCCTCCGACCTCACCCAGGTCCAGGTCTTCGTCTCCGTCCTCGGCCCCGAAGCCCAGGAGCGCGCCGCCATGCGCGCCCTCAACCACGCCCGCGGACACATCCAGTCCCTCATCGCCGACCGCATCGACATCCGCCGCCACCCTGAAATCACCTTCCACCTCGACCGCGGACTCAAACACAGCCTCCGCGTCTCCCAAATCCTCACCGAACTCGCCCACGAACGCGGCGAAGACGAGACCCCCGCCGCCCCAGAGGCCGGCATGGCCGGGGACGCGGACCTCGGCGACGGCGAGACCAGCGGCTTCGGGGACCAAGACGAAGACCTCGACGAGAATGACGACGAAGACGGAGACGAAGGAGCCCCCAGCCACGGCGCCTCCCTTCGTGACGGCCGCCCTCCACCCGCCCTCTAGCCCCGCGCCACGGCCGCGCCAGCGCCTTGGCCGTGCGTCCTTTCACCCCCCGGCGGTTCCTGGCGCGCCCGCCGCACTGCACACGGATCAACACAGACCATGTCCAACACCCTGAGCATCGGCCTGCCCATCGGCAGCCTCGAACAAGCCACCCTCGACATGATGGCCCGCGCCGGATTCAACGTCTACGTCCCCTCCCGCTCCTACTACCCCGTCGTTGACGACGAAGAAATCAAAGCCCGCCGCATCCGCCCCCAGGACATGTCCCGCTTCGTCGAACGGCAGATCGTCGACTGCGGCATCACCGGCAACGACTGGATCGCCGAAAACGGCAGCGACATCCACGTCGTCGGCCAGATGCAATACAACAAGCAGACCGTCCTCCCCTACCGCTGGGTCATCGCCGTCCCCGAAGCCTCCCCCATCCAAACCGTCGCCGACCTCCAGGGCAAACGCATCGCCACCGAGCTCGTCAACGTCGCCACCAAGTTCCTCGCTTCCCACAACGTCAAAGCCAGCGTCGAGTTCTCCCACGGCGCCACCGAAGCCAAAGCCCCCGATATCGTCGACGCCATCATGGACGGCACCGAAACCGGCTCGAGCCTCCGCGCCAACAAGCTGCGCATCGTCGCCGAAGTCATGACCTCCTACACCCAGTTCATCGCCTCCCGCCCGGCCTGGGCCGACCCCTGGAAACGCGCCAAGATCGAATCTCTCTACATGCTCTTCCAAGGCGCCATCGCCGCCCGCCTCAAGGTCGGCCTCAAACTCAACGCCGGCCCCAACGACCTGGAAGCCATCCTCAAGATCCTCCCCGCCATGAAAAAACCCACCGTCAGCCCCCTTGCCGAAAACGCCGGCTTCGCCCTCGAAACCATCGTGGACGAAAGCGTCGTCCGCAAGATCATCCCCCAGCTCAAGCGCGCCGGCGCCACCGGCATCGTCGAATACCCCCTCAACAAGGTCATCCCCTGAGACCCATCAGACACGGAGGCGAAGGTCATGTCCGGACATTCCCATTGGGCCACCATCCGGCGCAAGAAGGACGTCGTAGACGCCAAGAAGGGCAAAATCTTCAGCAAGCTCGCCCGCTCCATCATGGCCATCGCCCGCCAGGGCGGCGGCGATCCCGCCAGCAACATCCGCCTCAAAGCCCTCCTCGACGAAGCCCGCGCCTGCCGCATGCCCAAAGAAAACATTGACCGCGCCATCAAGAAAGGCACCGGCGAACTCGAAGGCGCCACCCTTGAAGAAATCGTCTACGAAGCCTACGGCCCCGGCGGCGCCGCCATCATGATGGACATCCTCACCGACAACCGCAACCGCACCGCCTCCGAACTCCGCAAGATCATCGAAACCCACGGCGGAACCCTCGCCGGCTCCGGCGCCGTGAGCTGGCTCTTCAACAAGAAAGGCCTCATCGCCGTCCTCCAGAGCGCCGCGCCCGAAGACAAGCTCTTCGAACTCGTCGTCGAAGCCGGCGCCGAGGACATGGAAAAAGTGGGCGAAACCTACCAGATCACCTGCCAGCCCGCCGACTTCGAAGCCGTCCGCCAAGCCATCGAAAAAGCCTCGATCCCCATCGAGTCCGCCCAGATCACCAAACTCCCCTCAACCACCGTCCAACTCGACGAAGACAACGGCGCCAAAATCCTCAAACTCATGGACGCCCTCGACGACCACGACGACATTCAGAACGTCTACTCCAACTTCGAACTGCCCCCCTCGCTCATGAGCGAGTAGTCACAGGCCGGGCCGCCCGCGCGGCCCCCGGCGGCGGAAACACGCGGCGCGAGGCGGCCCCGCCCCAGGAGCGCCTCGCCCCGCCGCATGACCACGAGGCCAGAAGTGGAAGGCGAACAGACCCGCGCGCTGCGCGAAAAGAGCGAAAAAGAACGCGACGACCTCTTCGCCAAGATCGCCGTCGAGATGGGCCTGGCCACCCCCCAGCAGATTGACGAAGCCCGCCGCGCCCTCGAAGCCTGCCAGCGCGAAGGCATCAGCCGCAAACTCGCCACCATCCTGCGCGAAAAAGGCGTCATCTCCAGAGAGCAACTCCTCCGCATCCAGTCCGAAATGCGCCACCGCGGCTGGCTGCCCCTCCTCGGCAAATACCAGCTCATCCGCAAAATCGGCGCCGGCGGCATGGGCGCCGTCTACGAAGCCCGCCACGCATCCCTCGGCCGCCCCGCCGCCATCAAGATCCTCCCCGCCCATCTCGCCAAGGACGCCGCCTTCGCCACGCGCTTCCAGCGCGAAGCCCGCCTCGCCGCCGCCATCAGCCACCCCAACGTCGTCCAAGTCATCGACGCGGACGAATCCGAAGGCCGCCCCTACATCGTCATGGAGCTCATCGAAGGCGAAACCCTCGCCGACCGCATCCAGCGCCAGGGCCCCCTCAGCGAACCCGAAGCCCTCGGCCTCCTCGTCCAGGCCGCCGCCGGACTTGCCGCCGCCCACGCCCGCGGCATCATCCACCGCGACATCAAACCCTCCAACATCCTCATCTCCAAAGAAGGCGTCGCCAAAATCTCCGACCTCGGCATCGCCAAAGAGGACTCCGCCCCGGGCACAGCCCTCACCCAATCCAACGCCGCCATGGGCACCCCCCTCTACATGGCCCCCGAACAGGCCCAGGACAGCCGCAACGTCGACGCCCGCGCCGACATCTACTCCCTTGGCGCCACCTTCTACCACGCCCTCGCCGGCAAGCCCCCTTTCGAGGGCGCCACCCCCTACGAAATCATCCTCAAACACTGCAAAGACCCCCTCCCCCCCCTCCAGACCAAACGCGCCGGCCTCTCCTCCGGCCTCTACGACCTCATCACCCGCATGTTGGCCCGCGACCCCGCCGACCGGCCCCAGACCGCCGCCGACATCGCCGCCCAGGCCCAAGCCATCCTCGCCGGCGCCCCCCTCCCCGCCGCCCCG
>CAYYEE010000246.1:0-6760 GCA_964470775.1 uncultured Planctomycetota bacterium
CGCCAGACGCCCCATCGGGTAAACGCGCCGCCGCGTCACGGCCACGGACAGCGGGCGGTACACCTCCGGCCTCGACTCGATGCGGCTCGCAACGTCGAAGTCCACGTTGCTCAGAACCGCATGGCGTTGCGTCTCCTCCTTGACGCGGAAGTCACGCCGCCCTGCCAGCGCCGACTGAGAGGCCAGCACGCGCTGGCGCACCGCGCGCACTTTGTCCAAAATGGCCCGGCGTTCGCGGTCCACGTCCGCCAAGCCGCGGCTGGCGGCGGAGGCAAGACGCAGCGTCCACGCAGGAACCCGCGCCTCGATGCCGTCTCGCGCGGCGCTCATGTCCAGACCCAGCGCCTCGCCGCACGCCACGGCGGCCGCAAGCCACTTGGGCGCCGGCGCCAGCAGATCACGGTAAGCCGCGGTCACATCGAACGCCAGCCGGTCCTCGGCCAAAACCTCGCCGCCGCGCGCCAAAATGCTCCCCCGGAAGGGCTGGACCGGCGCGGAGTAGTATTGCCGCCGCAGCGTCTCGTCGCCGATGTTCTCATCGGGCGCAATGACTTGCAGCCACGCCAGCCGCCCCAGCGCCGCCAGCAACCCGGCCGCCGCCAGCAGGTACAGCCGCCGCAGCCGTCCTTTCACCGTTACCCGATGCCGTGAGCGAACCAACTGTTCCTCCACGCCGACCGGCCCCGCGGCCCGGCCAGCGCCCACGCCAGAAACGGCGCCAGCGCCGCGGCCGCCACCGCCCCCCCCGCCGAAGAGAACGTCAAGGCGCCCGGCGAAAGATGCGGAAACGCAACCGCCAGCACAGCGTCAAACACCGCGGCCTTGGCCAGCGCCATGACCAGGGCGATTCCGGCCTGGAACGCCAGCCGGTGGCTGAACAGCGCGTAGCGCGCCGCCAGCGTGGCGCGCGCCGCGGTCAGGTTCAGCAGCGCGTTGAGCCCCATCGGCCCACAGCTCAGCGCGTCCGCGGCCAGCCCGGCCACAAAGCTCCACGTCAGAGCGCGGCCCTCGCCGGCGCTGAGCGCCAGGGCCACGCTCAGCGCCAGGGGCAGGTCCAGCCTCAGCCCCGGCGCCCATCGGCCCAACAATGCGGCCTGCGCCAGCGTGGCCGCGGCCACCCACGCCGCCGCGCTCAAGGGCCCTGGCCCACGTCCCGCGCCGGACATTAAGGCCGCCTCCCCAACGCGGCGGGGACCGGCGGCGGGGGAGCCGGCACCCGCCAGAGCAGGATTTCCACGCTGTCCAGGTCGCGGCCGTTCAACGCCGGCCTCGCCTCCACGTTCAGGGTCATCTCGCCGCTCGTCGCCGCTTGTCGCTCGCAGACCGCCAGCAGGAAGTTCGGCGGGAACACGCCATCCGCGCCGGCGGTCACGATCTTCTCCCCGGGCTGGATGCGCGCATCATGGGGAACGAAAATCATCTTGGCCTTGCCCCCGCCCGCGCCGGCCAGCACGCCGCGCACGCCGCTATCCACACCGCGCGCCGCGGCCCGGAACGCCGGGTCCGAGATCAGCAGCGCCCGGCAGCTGAAAGGACCGACCGAGACCACACGCCCCACCACTGCGCCGCCCCACGTCACCGCCATGTTCACTTCCACGCCCTGCCTGGCGCCCGCGCCCAGCGCCAGCGACTCGCGCCACGGCGAGGCGTCGCCCCCGCTCACATCCGCCACCAGACGCGGAATGTCCTCCGCCGGCGGCAGCGCCTCCAGTCCCGCCATCTTGCGCCTAAGGGAAACCGCCTCCGCGCGAAGCATCTCGCTCTCGGCGCGCGCCCGCAGAAGCTCCTGGCGCAGCCTCTGCGCCTCCCCGGCCTCGCGCCACAGCGCCCCGATCCGCCGCGCCGCATCCGCCGCCGACCCGACGCATCGGGTCAGGACGCTCTGGGCAAATCCAGCGGGAACCCCCAGCCAGCGGCGCACAGGCCCGACAATCGGGGCCGGCAGGATCATCAGCAGAACAGCGGCGGCGAGCAGAGCCAGAAAGAGGCGTGTGGCGCCCCAGCGGCGGCTAGCCTTCATCCTCGGCGCTTTCCAGGATATCCTTCAACGCGTCCAACTGTTCCAGCACACGGCCGGTGCCACGCGCCACGGCCGTAAGCGGATCGTCCGCCACGTGCACGGCCAGCCCGGTCTCGCGTCTCAGGACCTCGTCCAGCCCCCGCAACAAGGCCCCGCCGCCCGTCACCCACATGCCGCACTCGATCAAGTCCGACGCCAGCTCCGGCGAGGCCGCCTCCAGCGTGCGCCTCACGGCGCCCACAATGACGCCCACCGGCTCGGCCAGCGCCTCGCGGATCTCCTCGGAGTTGATCGTCGTCGCGCGCGGCAGGCCGGAAATCAGGTCGCGCCCCTTCACCTGCCGGGTGAGTTCCTTCTCCAACGGCGCGGCCGACCCGATCTCGATCTTGATCGACTCCGCCGTGCGCTCGCCGATGAGCAGGTTGTAGGTGTCCTTCAGGTAGCGAACAATGGTCTCGTCCAGCTCATCGCCGGCCACGCGCACCGATTCCGACGTGACAATGTCGCCCAAGCTGATGATCGTCACTTCCGTGGTGCCGCCGCCGATGTCCACGATCATGTTCGCCGTGGGCTCGCCGATGGGCAGACCGATGCCCAGGCCCGCGGCCAACGGCTCGCTGATAAGATACACTTCCCTGGCGCCGGCGCGCTGCGCCGCGTCCTTGACGGCGTTCTTTTCCACGGCCGTGATGCCCGACGGCACCGCGATGACCACCCGCGGCCGGGCAAAACGCCGCCAGCCCTCGAAACCGTGCACCTTGCGGATGAAATACTGCAGCATGGCCCGCGTGATCTCGAAATCCGCGATCACGCCATCCTTCATGGGACGAATGGCCTGAATGCCCTGCGGCGTGACGCCGATATAGCGCTTGGCCTCGTAGCCCACGGCCTGGCCGTCTTTGCAGACGCGGTTGGTGCCTCGGTGCACCGCCACCACCGACGGCTCGCTCAGCGCAATCCCCTCGCCCACCAGGCACACCAACGTGTTCGCCGTGCCCAGGTCTATCCCCATGTCCCGGCTGAACAAGCCGAGGATTCTATCCAATATCATATCAGCCTACCCGCCGCCACGCCCAGTCTCAAAGGCACAAAGCGCCACCACCCCGCCACGCGTCTTCGACGCACAAACGCCACGCCAACGGCAGAAGCGACTCAAGGCTTTGCCGGCTTGGCCTGAGCCTCGGCGCTCGGCTTCGACGTCCTCATCGCTTTGATGGTGTTAATAGACTCCTCACCCGCCCTCAGGACGTCATTCTTGTCATGGAAAAACTCAAGGTACTCCATGACCAGGAACACGTTCGCCAGAATCAGCGCCACCACCGCCAAGCCCAGCATGAACACAAAAATGGCCTGGCCGCCAGCGCGCCGCTCGCGACTATGGAATAAGGCGCGTGTCAACCGAGTCTCCTTGCTGGATGGGCAGGTTCTCGCGGTTCATGTTGACCACCTTCGCCGCGGCCATGTCCCCCGTCGAAGCCAGCGTGTCCACACGAATCTGCGCCAGGTATTTCCCATCCCGATGAACCGTGAACAGATAGTCCTTCAGCACGCCGTCCTTCGTGCCCTTGTTGATAACCACCAGACCGTTCTTTGCGTCCACGGACAACACGCGCCCCGAGATGTCCTTGAGCACCGGCTCTGTCCGGTCCAGAATCGCCAGCAACACCGCGTCGTTGTAGTGAATCCGGCGCAGTTCCGCGAACTTGCGCTCGTGCTGCCGCAGCGTCTCCTCCGCGGCCTTCAGACTCGTCGCCAGCTTGTCTCTTTCCTCCTCCGTCGCCGACAACGAGCTCGTCAGTTTCTGAATCTGATCCCGCGCCGCCGACAGTTCGTCGCGCTTCGTGTTCAGCTCCTTGACGCGGTCCGCCAGCTCCTTCTCAACCTGCCGGTGACGCTCGCTGATGTTCTTCAGCGTCTCCGTCAGCGTCGTGCGCTCGGCCTTCACCCCTTGCAGTTCCTTGCCCAACCGGACTACCTCATCCGCCTGCTTGCGGGCGTTTTCCGACTCCACCTTCAACTGCGCGGTGACGGACACGAGCTGGCTGTCCTTGACGCGGAAGTCCTCTTCCGCCTTCAGTCGTTTGGCCTCGCTCTCCGCCGCCGCCTCGGTCTTTGCCTTCAGCGTCGCCATGTACTCGTCCGTCTGGTTCTTCAGCGTCTGCGCGAAATCCGTGCGCTTCGTATACAAAATGCCGGACATACTGGCGAACACCAGCGCCAGCACAAAGACCAGCACGGTGAATACTTTGGCCCAAAAAGTCATCAGAAGCACCTCAGAACAATAAAGCGTTTCCGTGCGCAGGCGCTGGACGCGGCCCATGGGCGCAACCACTTCTCGCCCAAAAGCCTTGTCGGCCACACAAGGGGGAATTATAGAGCCCCGTTTTGCCGCAAGTCAAGGGCAAATGAACGCTTCCCGCAAATCATTCGCGCCCCAGCCGCTCGTGGCGCCCCCCGCGGCCACGCCTCCCCCCGAGGGGCAAGCGCGCCGCAGGCGGGTTCCCGCGCCTTTCCATGCCCCCCTGGGCGGGAATCGCCTGGGCGCGGCCATCCCGCCTTCCGGCTTTTCTCCGGCGATGAAAACGAAACGCCCGCACGCCAACATAGACCGCGCGAAGCCGTCCATTGCCCTCGCTTGGACGCAGCTCCGGCCCACATGGTGACTTGCGCGGCGTCGCCCGCGGGCCGGTCCTGCTTGTTCTGCGTCAGGAGAGGGGGTTGGGCGCGCCGGTCCCAATGGCCATTGCGCCACTAAGAACGTCCATCGCTCGGCAGTTCTCGACACACGCCAGACGCACAGCCGTTGGCGTGGCGAATGCGCTCGCGACAACAACGCCTTGTAGGCGCAACCCCGAAGTGGTATAAGTGTAAAGTCCCCGGACCCGCCCCGGGCCCGCCATGTCAAGTCAGTATCTTGTCGCCACCGGAGGAGCCATGCTGGACCATTTCTTCGAGCCAAAAGCTGTAGCTGTTGTAGGAGCGTCGCGCGAGCCAGGCAAGGTAGGCTATTCCATTGTCAAGAACCTGGTTGACTATGGATTCGGCGACAAGACTTACCCCATCAACCCCAAGGCCGATCAGATTCTCGGCGTCAAGTGCTTCCCGACGCTAAAGAGCGTGCCCACGCAGCTCGACATGGCCATCATCGTGGTGCCGGCGAAGTTCGTCATGGCCGTCATGGAAGATTGCGCCGCGGCCAAGGTGGACGCCGTCATTATCATCACCGCCGGCTTCAAGGAAAGCGGCCACGAAGGCGCGGCCCTGGAACGCCAGGTCAAGGAGTTCTGCGCCAAGCACGGCATCCGAATTATCGGGCCCAACTGCTTGGGCCTGATCAACACCGCGCAAAAGCTCAACGCCTCCTTCGCCGAAGGCATGCCCCAGCCCGGCAACATCGCTTTCATCTCCCAGTCCGGCGCGTTCGGCACCGCCATTCTCGACTGGGCCATCGCCGAACGCATCGGCTTCAGCAAGTTTATCTCCGTGGGCAACAAGGCCGACGTGGACGAGACCGACCTGCTGGAAGCCATCGGGTCTGACACCGAGACCCGTGTCGTCCTCGCCTACCTAGAATCCATCGCCCGCGGCGAAGCTTTCATGAGGGCCGCTAGGGCCGTTACGCACAAGAAGCCGGTCATCGTCATGAAGTCCGGCGGCACCGCCGCCGGCGCCAAGGCCGCCAGCAGCCACACCGGCGCCCTCGCCGGCTCCGAAAACGCCTTCAACTCCGCTTTCCGCCAGACAGGCATCCAGCGCGCCACCGCCGTGCAGGACCTCTTCGACGCCGCTCTCGCTTTCTCCTTCTGCCGCGACATCCAGGGCAACCGCATCGCCCTCGTCACCAACGCCGGCGGCCCCGGCATCATCGCCACTGACGCCATCGAACGTTCCGAACTCCGCATGGCCGAATTCACCAAAGAAACCACGGACAAGCTGCGACAGTCCTTGCCTCCCACCTCCAACGTCTTCAATCCCGTTGACGTCATCGGCGACGCCAAAGCCGACCGCTATAAAGCCGCCCTCGACATCGTCATCACCGACCCGAACGTGGACGGCATCCTCATCATCCTCACCCCACAGACATCCACGGAAGTCAAGGAGACCGCGCAGGTCATCATTGACACGGTGAAAAAAACCTCCAAGCCCATCGCCGCGGTCTTCATGGGCGGCGCGGCCACGGCCCCCGGCTTCAGGCTGCTCATGGACAACCGCGTCCCAACCTATCCTTTCCCCGAACGCGCCATCGCCGCCCTCGAGTCCATGTACCGCCACTACCGCTGGATCACCCGGCCGGTCGTCGCCGTGGAGACGCTGCCTGTCAACCGCGCCGCCGTGGACAAGCTGTTCAAGGAGTGCGCCGCCAACGGCGTGCGCGAGCTGGGCGAAGTCATGGCGCGCCAGGTCGTCGAGGCCTATGGCCTGCGCCTGCCGCAGAGCAAGCTGGCCACCACGCCCGAAGAGGCGGCGGCCCTGGCCGAAGGCATGGGCTGGCCCATCGTGCTGAAAATCTCCTCACCCGACATCCTGCACAAGAGCGACATCGGCGGCGTCAAGGTGGGCCTGCGCGACCGCGAGTCCGTCATCCAGGCCTTCCGCGCCATGGTCGAAAACGCCCGCCGCCTCAAGCCCGGCGCCCGCGTGGACGGCGCGCTGGTCCAGCAGATGATCACCGGCGGCAAGGAGATCATCCTTGGCATGACCCGCGACCCGCAATTCGGCCCCATGGTCATGTTCGGCCTG
>CAYYEE010000247.1:0-6746 GCA_964470775.1 uncultured Planctomycetota bacterium
GGCTGAGGCGCCATGTCCCCGCCGACGCGGTGTCTTTTTCAACGGGCCGCTAGGGCGGTCCATCGCGTTTGGGGGGCTGTCTTCCGGGTCGGAAACTGCGCAACAAAATACCAGAAATGGCAAGTTTGTTCCCTTGTCCCGCTTCATTTCGCGCCTGATAATGAAGGTTCCAGTTTGCCCTTGCCGGGACCTTGCCTTGCGGGGCGGGCCGCTTTTTGTGGCGCGGGCTCGGGCCACCACCAGCCGCGCGGACGCGTGACATGAGAGGAAGGACAATGTCTGAAACGGGAACGCTGAAGATCGGTTGGGGCCATGTGAACATTACGCCTGACCAGCCCGTGCAGATCGCCGGGCAGTTCCACGTGCGCGTGTCCGAGGGCGTGCGCGATCCTGTGACGAGCACGGCGCTGGCGTTGGAGGGTCCGGGCGGCGAGCAGGCGGTTCTGGTGAGCTGCGATCTGGTGTCCATCTCCGACGATCTGCGCGACGCGGTGAGGGCCAAGGCCGCGGCCGCGGCGCCGGGACTGGACCCCATGATGATCTGCGTGAGCGCCACCCACACCCACACCGCGCCCGAGGTACGGCCCGAGCGCAGCTCCACCGCGGCCAACGTGTCGGGAGGCGTGGGGCTGGACCTGGGCACGATGGAACCGGCGGCCTATGTGGACTGGGCGTCCGGCCTCATCGCGGACGCGATCGGCAAGGCGTGGAAAGGCCGCCGGCCCGGCGGCGTCAGCTTTGGCCTGGGCCACGCCGTAGTGGGCCACAACCGCCGCTGGACCAGCTTCGACGGCGTGTCCACCATGTACGGCAACACGAATCAGCCCAGCTTCAGCCATGTGGAAGGCTTTGAGGATCACAGCGTCAACATCCTGGCCGCGTTCGACGCTCAGGACAAGCTGACCGGCCTTGTCGTCAACGTGGCGTGTCCGTCGCAGGTGAGCGAGAGCGAGTTCATGGTGAGCGCGGACTATTGGCACGAGACGCGGCTGGAGATCAAGCGGCGTCTGGGCCAGGACGTGTTTGTGCTGGGCCAATGCAGCGCGGCGGGGGACCAGTCGCCCCACGACATCGTGTTCAAGGCCGCGGAGGCGCGGATGTTGGAGATGCTGGGCCGCAGCAAGCGCGAAGACATCGCCGTGCGCATCGCGGACGCGGTGGACAAGGTTCTGCCCGTCCTGCGCAAGAAGATCGAGCGCGCGCCCAAGATGGCGCATCGCGTGGAGAAGACGGGCGTGAAGCGGCGGCTGTTGGGCGAGGCGGACGTGGCCGAGGCGCTGGCCGAGGCGGCCAACTGGCGCGCCAAGGAGAAGGAGGCGCGCGCGGCGTTGGAGGCGAATCCCGAACTGAAGAAGCAGCCGCGCTGGTACGTGGACGTCAGCAGGGCCTGCCGCAGGGCGCGCTGGTACGAAGGCGTGAAGGCGCGCTTCGAGGAGGAGAAGGTGGTTCCGCTCTACCCCGTGGAGTTCCACGTCATCCGCTTGGGCGACATGGCCTTCGCCACGAATCCGTTCGAGTACTACATTGACTTTGGCGTGCAGATCAAGGCGCGCAGCAAGGCTGTGCAGACGTTTCTGATTCAGTTGACGGGTTCGGGCACATACGTGCCCACGCAACGCGCCGTGGCGGGCAAGAGCTACGGCGCTGTGCCGGCCAGCACGCCCGTGGGGCCGGAGGGCGGCCGCGAACTGGCGGAGAAGACGATCGCGGTGATCGAGCAGTTGTGGGCATAGCGGCCCTGCGAGGTGGCGCGCGGCGGTGCGACATGGGAGTGATGGGAAGCCGGGGAGCTGTGGGAGCGGCCCGGCAAGGCTTTGCCGGGCCGCTCCGGCTGTTCACACCTTGCCGTAGACGTCGAGCAGCTTTTTCAGATTGCCGCCAAGCATGAGGCGTTTGGCCTCGACGGGGACCTTGGCGTAGGCGATGGGCGCCACGCCCCAGGCCACGGGCAGGTCCAGCAGGTCCGAGCCGAAGACAATGCGGTCCGCGCCGTAGCGTTCCACGTATTTCTCCACCTGCCCCCAGTTCAGGAAAGGGCACGAGCAGATGAAGAGGTTGGGGAACTGGCGGGTAAGTTCGTCGTAGTTGCCCGCGGAATGGCCGGTGATGTAGCAGGCGTTGGGGTAGTTCTCCAGCCAGCGGCGCATGGTGGCGGGCGCGCCCCAGACGTGGTTGAGGATGAAGAGCCGGTGTTCGTGGGCAAAGCGGCAGCACTGCTCGATGATCGGGCCGTCCTCGGGGTAGCGGTGGATGGAGCTGAGGAGTTTGATGCCTCTCATGCCCGCCTTCAGGCCGCGCTCCAGTTCTCGGCGGGCTTCTTCGGCGCCGTGGTTGGGGTTGATGGCCGTGAAGCCGACAAAGCGATCCGGATAGCGGCGGACGGCCTCCTGGGCCATGTTGTTGCCCAGGGTAATGTCGCCGTGGCCCATCCAACTGAACACGCACGCCTGGCGCACGCCCAGCCGGTCCAGCTCCGCGATGAGGTCCTTGTACTCCACGACGCACAGATGGCGCTGGTTGCGCAGACCCACGTGGCCGTGGCTGTCGTAGAAGGCTTCATCCGCCAGCGACGCGCGGTTGCGGACCTTTTCGTGCAGGTCGTCGAGCGCGGGCGGGAAGGTGACGCGCTCGGCCGCGTGGCGGATATTGGGGTTCCACGCCATGAGGCGGCGGATGTTGCCGCCGAGGATGAGGCCCATGTCCTTGGGGCTGATGTCGGCGTAGTTGACCTGCATGACCGGCACGCCGGGGTTGCGGCGGGGGAGCTGCGTGCCGAGGAGGATGCGCTCGGCGCCGAACTGGCGGGTGATGAATTCGATGGTGAACGCGGGCCACAGCGTGGACACGTCCACGTGAAGGTTGGGGCAGGTGTCGAGCGCGGTCCAGAGGGAGCGGATGCTTTTGTAGATGCGAGTCTCGGTGACGATGACGGGCAGGTTGGGGAAGGCGCGGCACAGGCGAACCACGCCGCTCCAGTTGGTCGCGTCCGCGGGCGCGCCGTCACGCGCGTCAATGGGGTCGAGGAAAAGGGGGACGCGGGCTTCTTCGAGTTGGGCCAGCAGACCGCCCACCGCCCATTCCTCCAGCGGAATCTGGAATGCGCCGTAGTTCATCCACGCGGCGGCCACGGCGTTCTGGCGCATCTGCTGGACAAGCTCCCTGGGCGGCGGCTGCTCGCGCGTGGCCGGCGGCATCACCATCCACACCGGGTGGAAGCGGTTCTGGCGCTTGCAAGCTTCCACGGCGCGCTGGTTGGCTTCGTTGGCTTCGCCCACTTCGCCTGCGCTGTCGCGGATCAGGGCTTCGTGGATGCCCGCGATGTTCATGGCTTCAATGACCGCTTCGGGCGTGACAGGCATGCCGTCCTGGGTCCAGTCGCCGTGGCCCAGCATGATGTTGGCGTCAATGACGGGGCAGGGGGGCTTCATGGCAAGGTCTCCTATGTTCCAGGGACACGTTGCGATCCGGCCAGCGGCCGGCTTCCGCAACATGTCCCCGCGGAACCCTACTCCGGGGCGTGTCCGCGAACCTGGGCTTCAAGCCAGTCCAGCGCCTCGCGCCGGGCCAGGGGCGCGTCGTGGCCGCCGGGGATTTCGAGATAGGTGAAGTTGGGCTTGCCGGCCATGGCCTGGGCCAGGCGGCGCGATTCGTCAACCGGGATCGTGGGGTCCGCATCCGCGTGGCAGAGGTGCACGGGCATGGTGAGACGGCTTGCGTTACGCAGGGCGGAGTGGGCGGCGTAGACGTCCGGCGCGGCCGAAGGCGGGCCGCCATAGGCGGTCGCGATGGCTTGGCGGATCTGGTCGCGGACGCCGCCGGGGTGGGCGGCCAGCCAGTCGTGGTAGATGGCCAGATCGGTGGCGGGGCATCGGGCCACGACCGCGGCCACGTCCTCGGGATGGAGGACGGCGTAGATGAGGTTGCTGGTTCCGCCCATGGAGCCGGAGGAGAAGAAGAAGCGGCGGGCGCCATACGTGCGGCGGGTCCAGGCGATCAGTTCGCGCAAGTCGGCGGCGGCGGCCGGCGACATCCACGCGTTGCCGTGCAGATTGGGCGACAGCACGCCCAGGCCCAGCTTGCGGTAGTGGGGCAGCCACAAGTCGCGAATGTCCTTGCGCGTGAAGATCTGATCGCCGGTGGAGCCGTGGCCGTGGAGCTGCACGACCCAGTCAGCGCCGTCGCCCGGCCACACAAGCGCCCAGTCGGCCAGGCCGTCAACGCGGCTGGCGTAGTCGAGGCGCAGCAATCCGGGGGGCGCCCAGGCGGCGGCGCAGGGACTGGCTTTGGGCGGCGTGGACGGCGTGGTTCCCATGGACATTATGGATAGGATGGCTGCAGCGGCGAGCCAGACCTCTCTTGCGCTAATAGCCTGTTGGAAATGTCGCGTCTGTTCCGGGGACACGTTGCGATCCCGCCGTTGGCGGGCTGAGGCGCCATGTCCCCGCCGACGCGGCGCCTTTTTCAACGGGCCGCTAAGCATTGAAGAGCCTGAACGCGGCTTCGAGCGCGGCGATCTTGTCGCCTTTGGGCGTGAACTCGTGGGCGACGTAGCGATTGTAGCCGGTCTCATTGATGGCGCGGATGACGGCGGGGTAGTAGATTTCCTGGGTGTCGTCGCAGTCCTTGCGCCCGGGGTTGCCAGCGGTGTGGAAATGGCCGATGCTGGCGATGTTGTCCGTGATTGTGCGGCAGAGGTCGCCTTCCATGATTTGCATGTGGTAGATGTCGTAGAGCAGCTTGACGTTCGGCGAGTTGACGCGGCGGACGACCTCCACGCCCCACGCGGTGTGGTCGGCCTGGTAGTCGGGGTGGTTCACCTTGCTGTTGAGCAGCTCCATGATGAGCGTGACGCCCGCGGCCTCGGCGGCGTCCTTGACCTGGGCCAGGCCGTCGGCCACGACGCTGACGCTGGCCTTGTCGTCCTTGCCTTCGCGGTTGCCGCTGAAGCAGATGAGGTTGGGGATGCCCACTTCGCGGGCAACGTCGATGCTGGCCAGGATTTCCGAGCGGATGCGCGCGTGGTTTTCGGGCTTGTTGAGGCCGTCCTTGAGCGTGCCGTGGCCGCACATGGACGCGATGGTGAGGCCGAGGTCCTTGGCGATGCTGACCATCAGGTCAAAGGGCGCTTTGTCGCGGAACCAGAGCTCGAAGGCGGGGTAGCCGATGCGCTTGGCCGCTTCCAGGATGGCGCGGACGTGCTCGGGCGCGGGGCTCTGCCAGAAGCATGGGATGCAGAAGGACTGCTTGAAGGTGGACACGGGTCAAGCTCCTTGAAGGGTCTTGGCGTAATCGGCGAAGGTGGCGGCTGGGATGTTTTGCTGGCGGATGTAGGTGAAAACGCGGTCCAGCATTTCCATCTTGGGGTCGAAGCTGTTCAGGCTCCACGGGTGCCACAGGACGGACACATGGCCCAGGCCATCGCGCTTGGCGCGGTCAATGAACTTGGCATGGACCTGGAATTCCTCCTCGGGTGTCTTGACGAAATCAGTGATGGCGGCTTCGGGGAAGGGGTGGGGGAAGAGCTGGATGGGGCGCGGGTCCCACCGGTTGTTGCCCTTGAGCAGGTTTTCGTGCCAGCCACAGGGGGGGATTTCCCAGATGTCGGGATAGCCGTCCTCGGCGTAGGTGAAGGCGGCCTGGGGCATGATGGGCAACGAGTCGTGAGGGCCCCAGCCGATCGAACTGATGTAGGCGTAGCCCGCGCGGCGGACCAGCTCCAGCAGGTGAGGCGCGCCGTGGAAGCCCTTCTCGAAGCATACCGGCGGCCGGAAGCCCGTGACCTTGCAGCCGAACAACTCCTCGATGTGGCGTTTGCTGTCCACGATCTCATGCGGGAACTGCTCGGCCGGGCCGGGCTTGCCGCAGAGGCGGTGTTCGCGCAGCAGCATGTGCGTCCAGGAGTGGCTGGCGATCTCGAACCACGGCTTGCCCACGATCAGACGGCGGAACGCGCCGGCGTGGCTTTCGGCCAGGCGGGCCACGATGAAGAACGTGGCCGGGACCTGATGTTGCTCGTGGACCTCGACGATGCGCGGCAGGGTCTCGATGCAGAGCGGGTTCTCCGTGTCGTACGCGGCGAGGAACGTGGTCACGCCGGGCCGTCCTTTCAGGCGAGAACGCCGAAGACTTTGTTGACGGCGTCCGCGACTTTGTCGCAGTCGGACGCGGTCCAGTGCTGGTTGATGCTGACGTTGACCGCGCGCGAGAGCAGGTCCAGGGTCTTGGGGCACATGTCCGCGGTGTACTTGGGCATGGGGCCTTTGTGATAGGGGCAGGTGAAGGGGCAGCCTTCGGGGGTGGCGGTCTTCTGCTCGAGGATGTGTTCCCAGTAGGAATAGATGTGCCAGTCGCGGCTGTTGGTGTCGCCGCGGCCCGAGGCGGGAACGCCCTCGGCGCGGAGCGCGGCGATGAGGCGGACGGCGAGGGCGGGGTCCTTGGCGAAGAAGACGATGCGGTAGCCGACGTCGCCCATGGGGTCGTTGCTGCGGCGGGGGACGACGTTGGCGAACTGGCCCACGCGGTCCAGGACGCGGCGGGCGTTGGCGTTGTAACGTTTGGCCTGGGCCGCGGTCTTTTTGATCTGGACCAGGTTGACGAAAACCAGGACAAATACCTCCTGGACATTCTCGATTTTATTGTTCGCTGGATAGATGGGCATATTCTGGGTCAGGACAAGCAATACATGCAAAGCTGAGTGTCTTTGCTCACTCTCGCTCCGTAAGAGATAGAACGGGTAAGAAACGCTT
>CAYYEE010000248.1:0-6745 GCA_964470775.1 uncultured Planctomycetota bacterium
ACATGGGGGAGAGGTTATCAGATGGGGGGTGAGCGGGCAAGGTTCGGGCAGGGCATTGTCAAGCGCGGATGGGAACGTCCGTCCTTTTGCGCGGGGCGCTGTTGGGGCTGGTCGCCCCACGTCATCCTGAGGCATCGGCTTTGCTGGCATCGCTGTCGGGGGCGCTGCCGGGATCGGCGTCGGTGGGCGCGTGATGGGATCGGGATTTTGTTGGCTCTCGATGCCGACGGCGGCACTGATACCTGGGTTCTTCTCTAGCAGCCTGTTGAAAATTCCGCGTCTGTTCCGGGGACACGTTGCGATCCCGCCGTTGGCGGGCTGAGGCGCCATGTCCCCGCCGACGCGGTGTCTTTTTCAACGGGCCTCTAGGCGCCTGGGGCGGCGGAGGCTAAGATAGGGTTGTGAGTGGGCGCGTGGCTGCGACGTGGGTTGAGGGCGCTGTGGCGGCGCCGGGAGGATGGCGTGAGAGGGAAGCGCATGCTGGCGTGGGCGCTGTTGCTGCTGGCTTTGGCGCCGGCGGTCTCGATGGGCGAGACGGCGCGTCCCTGGTGGCGCAAGGACTGGCTTTGTCTGCGCGTGGCGCGCGTGAAGGCGGTGACGGCGGGGGCGGACGCGTTCGTCTTCGAGTTCTATAACGGTGGTCTGACCCAGCCGGACGCCAGGGATGTGCGTGTGATTGCGCGGGGGGAAGTGTTGCCTTGCTGGGTGGTGTGGCACGAGCAGGGGGGGCTGACGCGGGTGGCGGCGCCACTCGTGGCTGGCGTGCAGGAGTATGATGTGTACTTCGGCAATCCTAAGGCGCTGGCGCTGGAGAGCAAGTGGCGGCCGTCGTCGGGGGTGTGGCTGGAGACGCGGCCCTTCAACATCCGTCCGCCGGCGGACTGGAAGCAGATGGAGAAGGCGCTGGCCGCGACGGAGAAGACCGTCTATGGCCGGGGGCTGGTGGACCGGATTTTTCACGGCTACAATCCTTTCGGTCCTTCGGGGCGCTCCATCAGCATCTACCGCGGCGTTCTGCACATCACGAAGGGCGGAGAGTACAGCTTCTCGACCACGTCAGGCGGGTCGGGCTTCCTGTTCATCAATGGGGAGCTGGTGTTGAGCCGCGTGGGGATTCATTGGGCCGCGCCGCGGGCGGATTTTCACAAGGAACTGAAGCTGAATCCGGGGAAAGTGAAGATTGAGTACTACAACGCGACGCCCGGCGGGGAGCAGCGGCAAGTGGTGGCGTGGAGCAGGCCGGACATGCCTCAGCCCCGCTACGAGGTGATTCCGGCCGAGGCGTTCGGGATTCCGCCGGTGGCGGAGTGCGTCTTGCGGAAGCAGTACGATTCCTACGTGGCGCCGGATTTCAGCTTCCAAAACGCGGAGGAGTTCCAGGGCGAGACGTGTCTGGTGGTGCGGGCGGTGTTCAAGGACGAGAGCGGTGTGACCACGCCGAGGAAGCTGGCGCGCAAGTGGAGCTTTGGGGACGGGTTGACGGGCGAGGGGGAGAGCGTGGAGCACCTCTACTTCCGGCCCGAGAAGCGGAAGGTGACGCTGACTCTGGACGGCGGGGCGGAGAAGCACAGTGTGACGCATATCGTGGCCGCGGAGCAGAACTGGGAGCGGCAGGCGGACCCGAGCTTGAAGACGGACCCGGACAAGCTGCTGGCGCTGGCGAGGAAGGCGGATCTGAGCCGGCTGGCGCTGGCGGATGTGCTGGCGGCGGCGAACTTCTTCCGCGAACGCGAGTCGAAGGCTGACCTGAAGCGGGTTCATGAGGCGGTGGTTCGACGCGTGGCGGAGATGGGTGACCGCGAGTTGGGCGCGGCTTCGGGGCTGGCGCTGGAGGTGTGCGGCGAGAGCGAGAAGGAGAGGCCGGCGGCGTTGGCGGCGTTCCGGGCTTATGAGGCCAAGGCCGCGGGCAAGGACACGAAGGGCCGGATTGTGGTGGATATGGCCGAGTACTTGCTGCGGTGCGGCGTGCCCGGGACGGCGCGCCGGGAGGCGGAGCGGGCTTTGTCGCAGTTCGACTCCATGCCGCCCCTGAACCGCAGGCGCGCGCACATCATCCTGGGCGACGCGGCGGCGGACCTGGGCGACACGCGGCTGGCGAGGCAGGAGTATGAGAAGGCGGAGGCGATCGAGATCGAGAAGCGGCCCTTTGAGAGGCAGGCGGTGCGCGAGGGCGCGCTGACGCGGGCGATCGAGGACTTCATCCGCCAGCAGCGCTTTGACGCGGCCGAGGAATATCTGGACCGGCTGGAGTGGGACATCCCTACGGCGCGGCTGGTGGGGTACAGCCGTGTCTTGCGCGCGCGGGCGCTGTGGGGCCTGGAGCGCGGGGACGAGGCGTGCAAGCTGCTGGAGCGGCTGGTGGCCTCGCAGCCGAAGAACGGTTTTGCGGATGACGCGTTGTTGCTGGCGGCGCGGATCAAGCTGGCTCAGCAGCGGCCGGCGCGGGCCGAGGCCGCGGAGCTGCTCAAAAAGTTGATTCAGGACTACCCGGAGTCGGCGCATCTGAAAGAGGCCCAAGAGCTGCTGGCAAAGACGCAGGGGGGGAAATGAGGGGCTGGCGGGCGGTGACGGCGGCGGTCTTGTGCGGCGCGTCGCTGGCGCAGGGGGAATGGCGCGAGGCGGCGGGGGCGCGGTGCGTGGTGATGTACCACGAGGGCGCGGCGCGCAAGGCGTTTGAGGTGGTCGAGACGGTGGGCGCGGCGCTGCGGGGGCTGGAGGCGGAGCTGGGCGTGACGCCGGCGCGGCCGCCCAAGGTGTGGCTGACGGCGGGGGTGGAGGAGTTCCGCCGTTTGGCGGGCACGGACATGCCGGAGTGGCCCGCGGCCGCGGCGCTCTTGGACCGCAACGAGGTGGTGGCCCGGCTTGAGATGGCGGACCTGAGCCCTGGCGGCGCCATGGCGCGCATCCTGCGCCACGAGCTCTGCCACTTGTGTCTGGCCGAGGCGGAGCGGGGCCGGGGGGAGCGGCTGCCGATCTGGTTCCACGAGGGCGTGGCCACGTACTTCAGCGGAGCGCGGCTGTTCGCGGACCGGAAGGCGTTCCGGGTGGCCGCGGCGCAGGACGCGCTGATTCCCCTGGCTGACTTGAGGACGTCCTTTCCCAGAGACGAGGCCAAGGCGGAACTCGCCTATCTTGAGAGCGAGGACTTCATTGGGTTCCTTGTGGCTGGTCATGGGCGCGCGGGTCTGCGGTGGTGGGTGGACGCTTTCCGGCGGGGGGCGTCGTTCGAGGACGCGGCGCGGGCGGCGCTGGGCGAGCCGCTGAGCGTTCTGGAGGCGCGCTGGCGCAAGGCGGGGGTGTGGCGGTTTCCTTGGCTGGCGGTGATCTGGGAGGGGGTGACGCTTTTCGGGGTTCTGGCCGTGGGCACGGTGGGTGTGTTCTTTGTGGTGAGGGCGCGGGCGCGGCGCAGGCGGCTGGAGTGGGAGCGGGAGGAGTGGCTGTTGGGGCGGGGGACGGGCGAGGCGCCCTTTGACGACGAGGACGAGGAGGACGGCTTGGACCGGCCGTAGCGCGGGCGCAGCTCAGATCCAGAAGGTGCTGTTGTCTCTTATGCCATTGATGGCGTCTATGATCGTCCAGAAGGCGGCGCCTGTGTACTGGCCCAGCACCAAGCCGAGGAAGAGTGGGCGGAGCTTGAGATAGAGCTTGGGGCCGCCGTACTTGAGGAAGCGCGACTTGAGGATCCAGGCGATGAAGACGCTGAACCAGAGGTACTGGGTCCAGGCGACGACGGCGATGGGCAGGCCGACGGGGTTGATGGGCCACCATGCGAACTGTCGCCGGGCGATGGACATGAGGAGCATGGCGCCGGCGCCGGCGCCGGTGGCGATCCAGCCGCGGGCATCGGGGGGACGCGGTTTTTCGATGAGCCCACGGGCGAACTCAAAGGGGTACTTGGGGCCGCTGTTGAAGAACCAGCCGGCCATGGTGACGCCGCCTTCGTTGTAGGCGAGGGCGAGGGTGACGGCAATGGAAACCACGAGAGCGATGACCACGGCGAGCATCATAGCCAGGAAGACGCCGCGGTAGGAGCGGCTGCGCTCGGAGCACGCGCGCATGCCGTGGGCGGCCGAGCACATGACGAACGTGCGCACGTCGCCGTCCCAGACATAGGTCCACGCCATGGCGAGGAGGCCTTTGTTGCCGATGGCGGAGGTGCCGACGGCGGAGACGACGAAGTCGGAGGTGATGAGGGGGACGATGGAGACGGGCATGCCGCTTTCGGCGATGATGCGGGAGAGGCCGATGAAGCCGATGAACGCGCCGAAGAGCACGAGCAGGGCGATGGGCAGAGAGAAGCCGGACGCGCAGAGCCATATGGTCATGACAATGAAGCAGATGACGGCGCCCCAGAAGGCGGTGGCATAGGACATGGGCTCGGACTTGTCATCCACCTTGGGGTCGAGAAGCACGGCCCTGCGCCAGACGGCGGCCAGGTGGCGGCGGCCTGTCCACAGCCGAAGCAGCACGAGCACGATCATGGCGCCCATGCCGAAGTGGCCCAGGTCTGGGAAGGGGCCGGCGCCGTAGATGCCGAGTTTTTCAGGGCTCTGGAAACCGGCGAAGCGGCTGAGCCCGTGATAGAAGCTGCCCAGCAGGCCGAAGAGCCACACGCAGAGCCCCACGTCGGCGCTGAGGAGATAGGCCAGGCCGATGGTCTGCCAGCTCAGGCGGAACTGGAGATTCCACTGCTCGTCCAGCAACTTGGCGGTCCAGTTGTCCTGTGGCTTGAGAGCCATGAGTTCAGGCACGTAGGCGGGCAGGGCCCTGAGCGCGCAGAAGATAAAGGGCACGGCGAAGCCGAGCCAGAGCAGGCGGTCCTTGAGGATGGGCGTGGCGCGGGAGGACGCGTCCGCCGGCGCGGCGGCAAGTTCCATGGGGAGCTGGACCAGCGGAAAGGCGATGCGCTCGTCCTCGACCCATTGCTTGCGGAATATGGCCATGAGACAGATGGACCCGGCGTAGAGGGCGAGGAGGAAGATGGACCAATAGCCGAGCGGCTTGAGCCAGGCCAGGGCCATGGCCCACATCTGAACGCCGGAGATTTGGCCAGGCAAGCCTTCGTACATGTAGTTGATGGCGTTGCGCCCTTCGCCCGCGGGCGACAGCATGATCCATGGGGGCATGTGGGGGATGATCAGCGTGGCCCACTTGTTCTCGGGCGTCTGGTAGTAGACGGGGGTGCCCAGCATAGGGATGAGGTAGCCGGTGAGGCCCATGGTGCAGATGCCGCACGCGACGGCCATCATGGAATAAGCGACCAGCATCTCGCCGCGGTTTAGGAGGGTGACGCCCCAGGCGATGCGGAAGAAGTTGACGGCCAGGCAGAGCATGAACATCATGAAGACCGCGGCGGGAACGCTGAAATCGAGCGTCATGGTGGCGGCCTTGATTTTGAAGGCGCCGTACGGATCGCCGGCGGAGATGATGGCGACGCAGATGGCGCCGGCGAGCAAGGCTCTAAACGCGACGACGCGCTGCGGGCGCTGCGAGATGCTGTCGGACATGTCTCTGCGTTTCCCCTCCTGGTCCCAAACGCGGCGAAGACAGAACGAGGATGATACAGCCGCGCCGCGCCGCGCGCAAATACGGCGAGTCGGGACGCGGCTGGACATGAAGGACGTTTTGGCGGCTAGCTGCCTGTTGAAAATGTCGCGTCTGTTCCGGGGACACGTTGCGATCCCGGCGTTGGCGGGCTGAGGCGCCATGTCCCCGCCGACGCGGTGTCTTTTTCAACGGGCCGCTAGAGAACTTGCCTGCGGACGTCACAGGCCGGGCAGGCGCCGGGTCTGCACAGAAAGAAGTCCGGCTCGCGGCGGATGCGGTCAATGGCCAACTCCATGGCGCCGGCCGCGGAGAATAGGGCCAGGTCCGCGTCGTAGAGCTTGCCCTTGCGGAAGAGGCCTTCCTTCTCCGCCTCCTCGTCAAAACGGCCGAAGCTGTTGGAGCAGCCGGGGCACTGGCCGACGGGGGCTGTCTCGACAGAGCCGTCGGGACGCTCGATCCGCGCGGCGCATTGCCAGCCCAGGTGAGCCCAGCAGAAGACTTCGACGTAGGGCACGCCCGCCAGGACTTCGGCCACGTGCAGCAACGACAGTGTCTTGCCGTTGGTGCCCAGGTAGCAAATCCACCCCTTGCGCCGGGCCAAGCGGTGGAAGGGGGTGTCGGCGCCCAGGGGCGTGCGCTTGTCGTGGCCGGCGGTGATGGCGGCCGCGCCGCCGCCGATGGCGGCCACGGAGTGGGTGGGGCTGTTGCTGCGAACGGCGTCGGGCCGGCGCCAGAACTCGTCGGTGAGCATGCCCACATGCGAGACGGACTTGCGGGGATTCCAGGGGGGCGTGTCTGGCCGGCCCACGAAGCAATAGCTGAAGGTGGGGACCATGACGATGCCCTGCTGGCCTCCCACGGCCAGACAGAAGCCGTCGATGAGCTTGTGCACGCCGCTGACCAGGGCGTCGCGGCCTTGCTTGCACAGGTTCAGCGTGACGCGGCCAAGGGCGGGGACTCGGCTGTGGACGGCGACGGCGTCGCCGGGCGAGACTCCGAGGCCTGCAAGGGCTTGGGCGACGGCGGCGGGATCAATCCCTTTGTCGTTCATTGTGTGTGGCGCTCCTGGGGCAGAGGGGTGTCAGCCTAGGGTCTCGATCTCACGCGCTGCGGCTGTGGGGCCGAGGGCTTTGAGTTCGTCGCGGGCCTGGCGCCAGAAGGCCACGCGCAGGCCGACGGACGTGCCCGCGCCCTGCTG
>CAYYEE010000249.1:0-6745 GCA_964470775.1 uncultured Planctomycetota bacterium
CACGTCCGCGGCCAGCGACTCGTTGCCCGGAGGGTTCTCGGTGCGCGCCGCCACCAGGCGCCCCAGCAGCGCCAGAAGCTCGTCGCGACGGCTCTCGACATAGTCGTTGATGGCGTGGATCACGGGGCCGCCTTTTCAGCGCGTCGGGAACGGCACGGTACTGGCGGGCGCCAGCTTCGGCACGGGCTTGTCGCGCATCGCGTCCGTCTGTGTCATCCAGTCCTCGATCATGTCCAGGACCCGGCGCGCGCCTTCTGGTCCGCCAAAACCCATGTAACTGACTGTCACCCGGGTTCTGCCCTGCTCGGGCAGGTGGCTTACGCGGATGCTCCGTCCGTTGTGGCCGAAGAAGTCCACCGGGTCACCCCCTTCCGCTTCGACGCGCTTGGGGTTGCTGATGACGCCGCTCTCCATCACCGCCAGTTCCACCAGCGATGGCGGCCGCGTAAAAACGCGCGACATGCGGGTGTCCTCTTTCGGATCGGCCGAACTGGAGCATCCGGCCAGCAGGCCGGCGAGGCAGACCAGCAGCAAGAACGTTTCTATCGTGCGCGGTTTCATGATCCGGAGAACTCCTTCCCTCAGCCCCGTTGCGCATGATGTTACGTCCTGCGCCTGGGGGTGTCAATCGCGACGTCTGCGCCGCGTGGGGCAGCCCCTCCCACATACGCGGCCGGCGCCGGGGTCGGCCTGGGCGTCGGGGGCGGCCCTTTTTTGGCGCGGGACCCGCGGCCGAGACCGCAAGCCGAAGCCCAGAACGGCCGTCCCCCGTCATCGGCGCATTGTCCGCCAGGGCCGCGGCGGTTATGATGTTCCGTTCGCCGCTCCAAAGGCGAGCAATGAACTCTGTGGCGAGATTCCTCATATGCAGTCTTTCACCTTTCTCAAAGGCGCGGCCCTGATTGTGACGGGCGCGGTCCTCTGGTCTTTGGCGGGCGTGGGCGTCAAGTATTGTGGTTTCGGCGCTTGGCAGCTCGCTGGCCTGCGGGGGGGCATCGCCGCTGTCACGGTGCTGCTGCTCATGCCCCAGTCGCGCCGCCACTGGTCCTGGCTCGTCGTCCTGGTGGGGCTGGGCCACGTCGTCACGATGTTCGGGTTTGTTCTGTCCACCAAGCTCACCACCGCGGCCAACGCCATCTTTCTCCAGTGTTCCTATCCCCTATGGGTGCTGGCCTTTTCGCCGCTGCTGCTCAAGGAGTCCATACGCCTCGGCGACGCAGTCTCGCTGGTGGTGTTCGGGGCAGGCATGGGCATGGTGTTTTTCGCCCCGGAAGAAGCCACCCAGCTCTCGCCCAACATCCTGGCGGGCAACATCCTGGCCCTTTTGTCCGGCATTGGGTTCGGGCTGGCGGTCATCGGCATGCGCGCCCTGCGCAAAGGCGGCGCCCAGGCGTCCATCGTGTTCGGCAACGTGGTCGTCTGCGTCGTCGGTCTCACCGTGGCCGCAATCCTTCACGTCACCGGCGGCCAGCAGATGACGTGGGGCGCGCCGCGCGACTGGCTCGTGGTGCTGTTCCTGGGATCCGTGCAGATCGGCATGGGCTACACGACGTACGCGGCGGGCCTGAAGTATGTTCGCGCCATGCAAGCGTCGCTGATCGGGCTCATCGAGCCGGTTCTCAACCCCCTGTGGGTCTTCCTGCTGTTCCGTCAGGAGAAGCCCGGACCGCTGGCCATGCTCGGCGGGGCCATCATCCTGGCGGCCACGGCTTTCCAGGTGGTCTGGGGCGCGCGGACGCCCGGCGGTCCCAAGAAAAGCGCCGCGGCGGAGTGACCCGCACGGCCCATCTCTCTGTTTCCCGGCCGCGGACACGAGGGTCTGAGTTCCCATGACGGCTTCATGCTCTTGTTTTTCGTGTTCCCTTGTGTGCTAGAATGGCGGCGCCGCGCTGGTCGGGAGGGGGGCATCTCATTTCCCGCCAGCGCCGAGCCGGCGCCGCCGACGGGAGCGGGGCTTCGGCCAGCGATAAGGCATGAATCCGTTCAAGAGGCGCGAGGAGCGGGTCGATGCGCCAGGCGGCGGCGTTCTTTACGCCCGAGGATGGGAAGCGAATCGAGGAAGCGGTGAAGGAGGCCGAGTCCCGCACCGCCGCTGAGTTCGTGCCCGCCGTGGCCTCGGCGTCAAGCCACTACGACAACGCGGAGGACATTATTGGGCTTGTGGCCGGCGCGGCGGCGTCCGGCCTCTCGTGGCTGGCGTTTGACGTCTTGTCCCTGGAATTGTGGGGCGGCGCGCCCTGGTGGTCGGGCGCCTTGGCGGGCGGACTGGCGGCCTTGTTGGGGTTCCTGGCTGGCGCGGCTTTGGGCAGCGCGTGGCCGGGGCTGCGTCTGGCGTTTACAACCCGCCGCGCCAAGCGCGCCGCGGTTGAAGCCCGGGCAAAGCAGGTCTTTGAGGCCTGCCAGGTCTTCAGCACGACAGGCGGGACCGGGGTCTTGTTGTATGCCTCGATGCTGGAGCGCATGGCCGCCGTTGTGGCCGACCGGCGCGTGGAGGATGTCTTCGGGCCAGGCGGGCTGGACGACATCCGGTCCATTCTGGAACAGGGGCTCAAGACGGGGGCGGCGTGCGAGTTTATGCGGCGGGCCATCGCCGCGGCCGGCGCCAAGCTGGCCGGGCCCTTCCCGCGACACGACGACGACGTCAACGAACTGCCTGACACCTTGGTGTTCGTCGAAGAACTGTGAGCGCGTGCGCCGGCCGCGGGCCGATGCGCCGGAGCGCGGGCGTCCCGCCCGCAGGGTCAAACGACGGACTAGCCGCCGTTGCTTGACGCCATCCCGGCCGCGCCTTATTGTATTTCACGCCGACGCTCATCTTTTGAACCGCATCGTTGAAAGGAAGACGCGCCATGGCCTACAAGTTCGAGGTTGTCGGGGTTGGCTGCGCCGCCAGCGATACGCTCTGCATCTATGAGGGGGACATTGACGCGGACTCCAAGATGCAGGTCCACGACATGACGCATCAGGGCGGGGGGCTGGTGGGCACGGGCCTGGTTGCCGTGGCGCGGCTCGGGGGCAAGTGCCGGTTCCTTGGGAAGGTGGGCGACGACGCAGTCGGCACGTTCATCCGCACGGAGTTCGAGCGTGAAGGCGTGGACGTATCCGGCCTCGTCATGGTTCCCGGCATGTCCGGCATTTGCTCTTTCTGCGTCGTCAACCCCAAGAAGGGCATCCGCACGATATTTTTTTCCATGGACCGCGTCCCTGCCCTTGCCGCCGCCGATATTGTCCGCGACCACGTTCTCAGCGCCGGAATTCTGTATGTTGACGGGTTCTTTCTCGAAGGCGCCATCCAGGCCGCGCGTTGGGCGCGCGAGGCGGGGCGCACGGTCGTCATGGACGCTGAACTGACTGCGCCCGACAACGACATCCTCATGGACCTTTCCACGCATGTTGTTGCCAGCCATGCCTTTGCGCGATCGCGAGTGGGGGACATTCCGCCCCAGCAGGCAGCGCGCGCGTTGTTCGAGCGGCTGCGCGTCAAGGACCCGGCCAAGGTCGTGGGCGTCACAGCCGGCGTCCAAGGCAGCTACTTTGTGAGCGCTGCCGGAGAGTTCCACCAGCCGGCGTTTGAGGTCAAGGTCCTGGACACAACCGGTTGTGGTGACGTGTTCCACGGCGCCTTCGTCTATGGCCTGACGCAGGGATGGGAGTTGCAGCGCATCGTGCGGTTCGCCTCAGCCGTGGCCGCCATCAAGGCCACCAAACTCGGCGGCCGCGCCGGCATACCCAGTAGACCTGAGACGGACCAGTTCCTTGCCGCACAGAAGGCGTAATTGCTTGCGCCGACTCGATAGGGCAGCGCGCGGTGAGGCATCCGGGTTGCCCTTACGCGTGTCTTGGACGTTCCTCCGTCCCTCTTGTTCCTTATGTCCCTTCGGACCGTTCACTCAGTTCTCGACATGTGCGCTAAGGCGGCGCCCGCCGCGTTTTTTTTCCAAGAAGGGTGTTGACACCGGACAAGGGAGGACTATAATTACATGAGGATGCCGCAAGGCGTCCCTGTGCGCATTGTGAGCAAGGGGAGGCTTTAGAGCGCAATGGAAGGAGGTGAGAAAGAATGCGCAAATGGCTATCGGCATTTACCTTGATCGAACTCTTGGTCGTTATCGCCATCATTGCTATCCTGGCGGGTATGTTGCTGCCCGCTCTAGCAAGAGCTCGTGAAGAGGCCCGTCGCGCCAACTGCAAGAACAACATGCAGCAGATCGGCAAGGCTCTTGCAGCCTATGGTGGTAACTACAAGGATTACTATCCGTACGTTGCCTCCGTGTTCGACGGCACGGACGAAAAGTCGTACGCAAGCGACTGCTTGGCGATGCTGTACCCGGAGTATATGCAGCAGGTCAAGGTGTTCCGTTGCCCGTCAACGGAAGATGAGCCTGTCATCGGCGTGGCCTGGAACCAGGGTGCCCGCTGGTGCAGCTTCGGCTTGGCCGCCCCCACGTGGCCCAGCTATGGCTATGACAAGTTCATCGCCAAGTCTCGTGCGGGCTCCGGTCACGCGATCGTAGCGGACATGGACGGAACGGGTTGCGATGCGGACATGCCGGACACGAACTCGACCAACCACCAGGGTGGTCAGAACGTCCTGTACTTTGACGGTCACGTGTCTTGGATGACCACGAACTATTGCTCGAACAACTCGCTCGACAATATCTTCGTTCGCAACATCGTGACGACGGCTGGTACGGATCCGGCCACCGTCTCGCCTCTGTTCGTCTTGGCGGACACGGACTCGCACATCACGCGTAACAGGAGCTTCGGTTCCTCTCCCGTGGTTAGCGGTGCGAACAGCATTGACGGTCAGCTGTAATTTGCGTTCGTCTGCGACACAAGCCACCCTTCGGGGTGGCTTGTGTGTTTCATAGGGATGCCCGCCATCTTGGCCGACATGCCCCGATGCGGCAGAACAGACTCCAGCCGCCAGATAGCTGTGCAGTAATCCTTTGTGTGGCCGTGGCTTAAGTTGGCGCTCAACTTGGCGGTGGCTTGGGCGCCCGTGGGATCCTGCGCGGCAGGGACGGCCAATGGCCAATACTGATGCCGGGATGCGGTTCACCCTTACATCCGTCGCGTCGCGCCGCCAGCAAAATTTCTCTAGGTGCCCGTTGACATTGCTCATCAACCCCGTATAATTATCTTGAGTGTGCCCGTGGGGCATGCGTTATTGGGATAATAAGGGAAGGCAATTAGCAAACGCAAACGAAAGGAGGTGAGAAACATATGCGTAAGTGGTTATCGGCGTTCACCCTCATCGAGCTGCTGGTCGTCATCGCCATCATCGCTATCCTGGCTGGCATGTTGCTGCCGGCCCTAGCCAGGGCTCGTGAGGAAGCGCGCAGGGCTACTTGCAAGAACAACCTGAACCAGATCGCTAAGGCGTGTGTCGGGTATTCGAGCAACAACGGGGACTTCTGGCCTGCTCAGTGCGACAACTTTGACGCGGCTGACAGCTCCCTCATCCATCTCCATGGCAATCGTTCCATGGCGCTGGTGTACCCCGCTTACCTCGACAACCTCAAGACGTTCAACTGCCCGTCCACAGAAGACGACTGCGAGTTGTATACCGAAATCGTTGGCGGCGCCAGACGCACGTCCTTTGGCGGGTACATGAACAGCAGCGGGACTTTCCTCCGCAAGTGTACCAGCTATGGCTATGACCAGTTCATTCATTTCCGGGACGTCACTCCGGGAACAGTGGTCATCGGCGATATGGACGGTTCTTCTGTAACGGCTCCTGAGACCGACACAGCCAACCACCAGACTGGCCAGAGCTTGGCGTACTTTGACGCTCACGTCGCGTGGGTCTCTACGAACTACGCTTCGAACGACAAGTACGACAACGTTTATTCTCGTGATGGTAACGAGAATAACGCTGTGGCTACGAACTGGTGGGGGTCCGACACGGACGTCTGCATTAACCGGTTCATGATTGGTCTCGCTGCCAACGGTGTGAGCCGGAGTACAGACTATGCGACAGTCGGAGTCTCGGACGATCCTAGAGCCCGCGCTGGCAACTGGGGAGCTGCAAATCCGTTTACCGACCGTCCGTAATCCGTTCGCTCGAAGGTTGCGCAAGCAACCTGAGCCGTGCGAAAGCAGTGTCCAAGGCGGCCTCGAAAGAGGCCGCCTTGGTTTTTTAAGCACCGTGAGCGCCAAGGCGTTGGCCGTTGGGCCGCGGGGGCGGCCCGCCGCGCCGCCTCTGCGCGCGCCGACTAGCCTGCAGCTGGAATCGTCGAGCAGCCGGTTGCGCTGTGGGGCTTGGCGTGCTGAACCAGCGGCGGAACAAACTGTTCCTTGCCTGCCCCGGGCACAGAGCCCCGGCCCACAACCCGTCCAGCCACGCGGCGCCTGCAAGCCGGCCCTCTTGGGCTGGCGTCAGACACGGCGTTCGGGCGCGTCCCCCGAAAAAGCCCCGGACAGCGCGACCAGCTTCTCGTCGCGCCCCTCACGCTCCGGGCGCGATCGCCTCCTCCAGCCGCGCCGCGTGCCGGTCCTCGTCCGAGGCCAGACCCATCAGCGCGGATCGCGCCGCCTTCAGCGGCATCTGCTCCGCCAGCGCGCGGTAGAACGCCGCCGTGCTCTTCTCGTGCTCCGCCGCTTGCCTTACCCACTGCGCCGCCTGGCTGGCCTCCTCGCCTCCGAGAAGCGGCAGCGGCACAGCCTCTCCGTGGCTGGCCGCCGTCTGGGCCGGCGTGCACGGCGCCGCGCTGCGGACGGCGCCGCACGCCGCGCCCGGCGA
>CAYYEE010000250.1:0-6731 GCA_964470775.1 uncultured Planctomycetota bacterium
CTCGCGGCTCTTCAAGGTCGTGCGCGAGCAGCACGGCCTCTGCTACTACGCCCATCCCTACTGGACTGGCCACAACATGGACCACATGGGCGAAGGCGTTGATGCCCTCGGCGTCGAGGTCTACAACAGCGTGTGCGAAGGCGAACGCGGCCTGGGCCACTCCAACGCCCACTGGGACCAGATGCTCAGCCGCGGCGTCCGCTGGCAAGGCCTAGCCACGGACGACACTCACAAGATCGACCGGGACGCCTTTGGCGGATGGATCATGGTCAAAGCCCGCCAGCTCACCCAGCCCGCCATCCTTGCCGCCATGCGCGCCGGCCGGTTCTACGCCACACAAGGCCCTGAGATTCGCTCGCTCTCCATGACTCGCGGCGTCGCCCGCATCGAGTGCTCCCCTGTCCGCGAAATCGTGTGGCATGCCCGCGGCCCGGCCGGACGCCGCTTCGCCGCCACAGGCAGACAGGCTCTGGAATCCAGCGAGTTCACCCCCAACCCTGACGGCGCCTACCTCCGCGTCGAGATTATCGACGCCCACGGCCGCAAGGCCTGGAGCAACCCCATCTACTGGGACAAGAAAACCCGCCGCTGGACGGACTGAAACGGTTGGCGGCCGCCGCCTCCGTTCTTGATGTCCTTGGCGTCCATGCTGTTCTTGGCCAAAGGCGGGCCTGCGCCGCGTCTACTCCTCCCCGTTCCAGCAATACGTGCACACCTTGTCGCGAGGCAACCCGATCGCTTCGATCAGGTCCTCCAGCGTCTGATAGCGCAGCGACGTCAGCCGCAGCAGACTCTCGATGCGCTTCACCATGGCGCAATGACGGACCGAACACGGGTTCGCGTACTCCGCCAGTTGCGCCTCGCCCGAACCCTCCAGCTCCTTCACAGCCCGCCGCGCCGCCAAGTCCATCTCCGACGACGACCGCGAGAAGTTCAGGAACTTGCAGCCGTAGAGCAGCGGCGGACACGCCGGCCGCATGTGGACCTCTCTGGCCCCGTAGTCGTAGAGCCGCTGGATTGTGTCGCGCAATTGCGTGCCGCGCACGATGCTGTCCTCGCAGAACAGCAGCCGCTGGCCCTGGATCAAGTCCCGGATGGGGATGAGCTTCATCCTCGCCACCAGATTGCGCTGGCGCTGGTCCTGCGGCATGAAGCTGCGCGGCCAGGTGGGCGTATACTTCACGAACGGCCGGCGGTAGGGCAGCCCGGCCTCGAGGGCATAGCCCAGCGCATGAGCCGTGCCCGAGTCGGGAATCCCCGCCACCGCGTCCACTTCCACCTTGTCCCGCCGCGCCAGCATCGCCCCGCAGCGATACCGCGCCACCTCCACGTTCACGCCTTCATAGCTCGAAGCCGGATAGCCGTAGTAAACCCACAGAAACGCGCAGATCCGCATCTTATCGCCAGGAGGCACCCGCTGCTCCGCGCCCTCCGGCGTCAGCAACACCGCCTCGCCGGGCCCCAGATACCGGTCGAGCTCATAGCCCAGGTTGGGCAACGCGCACGTCTCCAGCGATACGGCCCACGCCCCGTCCTTGCGCGCCACGGCCAGGGGCGTCCGGCCCAGCCGGTCGCGCGCCGCATAGACCCCGTGCTCCGTCAGCAGCAGCATCGTGCACGACCCCTGCACCGCCTCCTGCGCGATGCGAATGCCCTCCTCAAAAGTCCCCCCCTGGTTAATCAGCATAGCCACCAGCTCCGTCGGGTTGATCTGACCTCCGCTCATCTCGGAAAAATGCGCCGCGCGCCGGGTGAAAACCTCCTGGGCCAGCTGCTCCAGGTTCGACACCACCCCCACGGTCACGATGGCGTAGACCCCGAGGTGCGAGCCGATGATCAGCGGCTGGTCTTCGTAGTCGCTGATGACCCCGATGCCCATATTCCCGTTCATCCGCGCCACGTCCTGCTCGAACTTCGACCGGAACTGCGCGTTCTCGATGTTGTGGATGAAACGCGTGAAGCCCTCGCCGTTGCGCACGGCCATGCCCCCGCGCTTCGTCCCCAGATGCGAGTGGTAATCCGTCCCGTAGAACAGATCGTCCACGCAATCCTTCTCCGACACCACCGCAAAGACGCCACCCATACGCGAACTCCCTTATCGAGGATCGCATGACCCGGAAGAGACGCCAGCCCACCGCCGTCAACGCGTCAAGGACAGCCCGGCGCAGCCGAATTGCTTGGTCCGTCCGCATGCGCCCGTGGACGCGCCGTTCACGCGCAGGGCGTCACGCCCTTCTTCAGAATGATATTGCCATACTTCGCCGTCTCGCCCGTCATCACCACCGCAAACGCCTTGCGCGCCCTCTCATAGAACGCGAAACGCTCGATCCGCTCGATCGGCGGCGTGCCCGGCCAGCGTTTGTCCACCACGCGCCGGTACGACGCCTCCACCTCCGGGTCCAGATGGTCGCCTTGGACCGCCGCCATCATGATGAGCGGACTCTTCACATACGTATCCAGCGCAAACAAAGGCAGAATACCGTCAAGCAGAACCGGAATCCCCAGCCCGTCCGCCCGCAAGACCCGGCTGTTCACCGACTCGCCCGGGAAATGCGCGTCCGCCAGCACGATCTCGTCCCCGTGCCCCATCCGGCACAGCACCGACAGCAGCTCCGGCCCGACCACCGGCGAGATGCCCACCAGCATGGCCTCTTCCTCCTTCTGCCGCCCCAAGCCGTGACCCGCCACCACCCCCGCGCGCGCACATTGAACCATAACAGAGCCCGCGCCTCAACGGCCGGCAGGCGTTCCGCTGGACGCCCCGGAACCAGCCCCTCCCGGAACGCCGTTGACAGCGGCTCGGCCCTTCGCGCATACTGCTGCCATTCCTTCTGGAGGATTCCCGCCATGGCCTACCCGGGTGTTGTCCAAGACGTGAAGCGCGCCATTCGGGGTGAGAAGCCCGCGCGCATGCCGTTCTTCGCTTGTAGCGAAGAGATGGACGTCCGCCTTGCCGGCGAAGTCTACGAGAACTACGCCACGAACTCCAAAGTGATGGAGAAGGTCGTCCGCGACGCTGTCAAGCGGTTCGACTACGATTGGGCCTGGCTCCAGGTGGACGACTGCATCATCTATGAAATCCTCGGCGTCGGCGTCGTGGGCCAGGGCAACATCCTGCGCGCCACGAAAGACTACCTCCCCCCCACCCGCGACACCCTCAAACGCCTCAAAAAGCCCAACGTCCGCCGCGACGGCCGCTGCCCCGTGCTTCTCGACGCCATCAAGCGCGTCAAAGACCGCTTCGGCGACTCCCTCCTCGTCACCGGCCGCGTCGAAGGCCCCTACTCTTCCGCTACGCTCCTCTACGGCATCGAACCGGGCAACATGCTCATCTTCGAGGACCCGCAACTCCTCAAGGACACGATGCGCTTCTTCACCGACATCCAGATCGAGTTCGGCCTGGCCCAGTTCGAAGCCGGCGCCGATGCGCTCTGGCTGGGCGACTGCAACGCCTCCAGCCACCTCATGTCTTTGCCCATGTACCGCGAGTTCGCCCTGCCTGGACTGGGCGACCTGGCCCGCGCCTGGAAGGGTCGCGGCCTCTCCATCCTCCACGCCAGCGAAGAAAAGCCCGCCTACGTCGACGCCATGGCCGAAAGCGGAGTGGACATCATCAGCGTCGGCCCCGGCGGCGACCTGGCCGCCTGCCACCAAGCCGCGGCCAAACGCTGCGCCATCATCGGCAACGTGGACCCCATCGGCCAGCTCATGAACGGCTCGCCCGCGTCCGTGGCGGCCCAGGCCGAAGGCATCCTGCGCAACGTCTCCGTCAAAGGCGGCCACCTCATCAACTCCGGCGAGATGGTGCCCCGCGACACGCCCGAGGCCAATATGCGCGCCTTCGGCGACACGGTTCGCCGCGTCTGGCCGCGCATCGCATGACCAGCGGCGTCCTGCCCGCCGGCGGCCGGCGTCCTGTCGCCGCGGCGAGCTTCGCCCCCAGCGCGCGCTGGGCCCAGCCTGGCGCGGCCGAGGACCTGGCCCGCCGCGCGGCCCAACGCGCAACGCTCTTCGTCTTTGACCTGGACGGAACCGCGCTGGGCGGCTACGAACCCTACGACCGCATCCCCGGCCCTTTCGCTCGCTTCCTCGACAGCCTCGCCGCCCGCGGCGCCGCCTGGGCGACAAACTCCACGTGGAGCCCCCTGGCTCAGGCGGCCATGATCGAGCGCAGCGGCGTTGGTTCCACGCCTGCCTTCCTCTTTGGCCGCACCGGCCTCATGCGCAGCCGCGGCCTTGCCTCCGGCCGCGTCGTCTACGACGCGGATTGGGCGCGCAGCTTCGTCCCCATGGAAGCCGCATGGATCAGCGAGTTCCTCCCGGCCTTGCGCCGGTTGTGCGCCCAGTTCCCCGGCGCCTCCCTGGCTCTCGTGGAGGGCGAACCCCTGCTCTGCTCCATTCTGGCCAACGGCGCGGACTGGCCCTCCCTGCTCGCCAGCGTCCGAAGCCTTGTCGCACGCCACGCGGAAGCCAGCGCGGCCATCGACGCCGGCGTCAAGCGCGTGCGCTTCCAGCCCGCGGTGATGAACAAGGCCACGGCCCTGCGCGCCATGCAGAAGGACCTGGCCGCGCCCCCCCAACGCACGCTTGTGGCCGGCGATGGCGGCAACGACCTGCCCATGCTCGACCCCGGCCTGGCCGCCTTTCTCGTCTGCCCCGACAACGCGGCTCCAGAAGTCCGCGCCCGCGTTTTGAACGCCGGCGGCCGCGCGGGCGCCGCCTGTTTCTCCGACGGCGTTCTCGACGCCGTGGCCGAACTCTTCGCGAGCCGCCCCTGACCCTGCCCAAGCCCGTCGAAGGGCCGTCCCTGCCTCCCTCCTCGTCCTTCCCCCTATCCCATCGCCTTCCTCGGCGACACCCCCTCCACCCGCTTGAACGTCTTGGACAGGTGGAACGCGTCCACAAAGCCCAGCCGCCCCGCGATCGCCTTGAGCGGCAGGCCGCGCTGCATCAGCGCCTTGGCCTGCATGACGCGCAGCTTGGCCAGGGTGGTCATAGGGGTCTCTCCGGTTTCCTCGCGGTAGCGGTGCGACAGCGTCGAGACGCTGACGTGCGCGCGCCTCGCCAAGTCTTCCAGAGTGACGCGGCCCGACAGATGGTCGCGCAGATACTGCGCCGTCTGCGCCACCAGCGCCGACATCTTCGGCGCCCCGCCTTCGGGCCGGATCACGCACGTCTCCGCGTCCACGCGCTCGGCGCTCACCATCAGGTCCACGGCCATGCACAGCAGCGCCTGCGCCCGCCAGAAACCATCTGCGCCCAGCCGCCGGCCCGCCTCCGCCGCCTCCTGGATCAGCCGCCCCATCGCGCCTTCCCGGTCCTCGAAGCGCATGTAACCTTTCGCCGGATCAACCATCCTTGCCAGCCCGCAGGCTTCCCCTCCGTCAAAGCAGAACCACCCGCTGTGGCGCACCCCGCGCTCCTCGCGCGCGTCCTCCCAATACGCCACGCCCGGCGGATACAGATGCGCCGTCCGGGGGCCCCTCGGCCGCCACGCCGCCCGCGCCGACTTCACCCGGCACACCCCGTGACTGGCGAACTCATAGTCCAGAACCCACAGCTTCGCCATAACACGGTTGCCCCTGGCCGAGTACGCGCCCGTCACCTCCTGAACCGTCCTCACCACCGGCGCCAGGCCCGGCTGCGCGGGCCATTGATAACCCTTCACGCCTCCGCTCACGCCCCTCCCTCCTCCTCGCCCCATCCGTTCGCGGATTCCACACATCCAACAGGTCGCATGCGGTGGCCCCCGCGTCTCCTGTCCAGCTTGCAGGATTATACATGTTTCTTGCCAACCGCGCCATTGCCTATCCACCGCGTTTCACTATAATCAGGGAGAATCGAGGAGCACGTTCAGCCGCCCCGGCGTCAGAAAGGAATAGACATGTCGAAGAAGACCGCCAAGCCCGCTTTTCAAGAAAAGGACCTCGCCGTGAACGGCGGCCCTAAAGCCGTCCAGACTTTCAAAGGCAAAGGCAAGGATCACGTCGGCGTTGATGAGTTCATGGCCCTGGCCGACGCATGGGGCTACTCCAAGACCGCCCTGCGCCAGATGCGCGCCATCGCGGCCAAGGACTCAGGCGGCCACAACCCCCGCCTCACCCGCTACTACAACCCCCGCCCCTCGCGCGTCGCCATGCTCGAAGAAGCGGCCCGCGGCATCTTCGGCTCAAAATACGCGCTGGGCGTCAACAGCGGCACGTCGGCCCTCATCACGGCCTACGTGGCGGCGGGCATCGGGCCCGGCCACGAGGTCATCGTCCCGGCCCACACCTTCTTCGCCACCACAGCCGCGGTCGTCGCCGCCAAGGCCATCCCCGTCATCGCCGACATTGACGACTCACTGACGATCGACCCCGCCGAAGTCGAACGCCTCATCACCCCCAACACCAAAGCCATCGTCCCCGTGCACATGGCGGGCAACTGCTGCGACATGGACCGCATCCGCGCCATCGCCCGCAAGCACAAGCTCATCGTCATCGAGGACAACGCCCAAGGCTGTGGCGGCACGTACAAGGGCAAGATGCTCGGCTCCATCGGCGACCTCGGCTGCTTCAGCCTGAGCTCCTACAAGATCACCGGCTGCGGCGAAGCGGGCCTGGTGCTCACGGACGACGAGTGGCTCTACATCCGCGCCCAGAACCAGCACGACACCGCCGCCTGCTGGCGCCCCGACCGCTACGCCCGCGAGCGCAAGCCCGGCGAGCTCTTCTGCGGCCAGAACTACCGCA
>CAYYEE010000251.1:0-6683 GCA_964470775.1 uncultured Planctomycetota bacterium
GTCTGTTCCGGGGACACGTTGCGATCCCGCCGTTGGCGGGCTGAGGCGCCATGTTTCCGCCGACGCGGTGTCTTTTTCAACGGGCCGCTAAACGAAGGGGCTTGGTTTCGCCCGCTTTGCGCCGGAAACGCACAGGCCCGCTCCGGCCAGCATGGCCGCCAGCAACGCCCCTGCCCCAGCCAGCCGTGCGCCCCGCATGTCGCGGCTAGGCGCCGGCCACCAGTAGAGGTCGTTGCGCGCCATGGGCCGGCCCAGCAGGATGCGCGTATGCGCGGCCAGGGGCGAGTCTTGGGGCACGAAGTGGATGCGGTACTCGTTTTCCCAGCGGGGGCCGATGACGGAGCGGTAATGGTCGGCGGGGTCGACGAGGACGCCGGGGATTTGGACAGCGACGCCGATGGCGGCAACCGCGAGGAAAGCCGCCACGGCGCCCCCACCCGCCGCGCGGGCGCGTTCCCATCCCAGAGCCAGGGCCGGCGCCAGCAGCGGCAGGACAGGCAGCAGCGCCCGGTTGCCCCAGCAGGCGCCGCCATACCACGACCACCACGCGGACCAGAGCAGCAGGTAGTAGACCGAACACGCGGCGGCGAGAAGCGCCCATCCCCGTTCGCGGCGCCACAAGCCGCCAAAGAACCCGAGCGCCAGGACCAGCGGCGGCGAGTAGAAGAAGACGCCCCGTCCGCTGCTGAAGAGATTGCCATAGAGGCCGACCAGAATGGGCGTGCTGAAGCCGGGCTTGCCGGAGTAGGGATAGGCGGCGGCGCCGTGGTCGCCTTCGTAGCCGGTCTTGAGGACGTGGCCTGTGCGGGCGTGGTTGTAGGCGAAGAAAAGCAAGGCGCCGGCCAGGACGATGGCGCAGGCCAGACCCCACGCGCGGCCCTGGCGCGGCGCCCCCTTGCCGAGCCCGCGCCACGCCGCGGCCGCGGCCACAAGCGCCACGAGCGGCCCCGCCATGGGGGTGTGCAGAACCAGCAACCCCCCGGCCGCGGCGGCGCCAGCCGCGTTCCACCCGCCTGGCCCCAGCCGGGCCGTGCGCCAGGCGAAGGCGGCGAACAAGAGCAGCAGCAGCGCGGAGAGCGGCTCGCTGCCGTACCAGCGGGCGTTGGGCCAGGCGACGGTAGCGAAGGCGTGGGTCCCCACCGCGACGAGCGCGGCGCCCACGCCGAAGCCCATCTGGCCCATGACCCACAGCAGCGTGGCGCTGGTGGCGGCGGAAATGAAGGCGTTGTGCAGGTTGCACCAGAAGGCGGGGCCGCCGCCGGCATCGGAAGATGAGAGGGCCTTGCCCAGAAGGTAGAGCGGCGCGGCCAGGGCCGGTTGGACGGGTCCGTATTTCGTGAAGACGGGCCGTCCAGCGGGTCCGCGGCCAATGGACAACTCGCCGCGCTCGACCATGGCGCGGGTCAGGTCGAACCGTTCATAGCCGTCCAGGTAGAACCAGCTCCGCCCCAGCGTGAGGGCGTAGAAGGCCAAGGCAAAGAGGAACACGCCCGCGTAGAGCCGGCGCGGATGGCCGCGCGTCTCCGCTTGCGTTTGAGGCATTGCCTCCTCCTTGGCCGCGGGTTCCGTGTGAACAGCCTGCGCTCCCAACCTTGCCGCTTCAGCCTCCGGCCGGCGCCAGGGAGGGGGGGCGGCGGCGGATTTCCTCGTCGAAACGAGTGATGCGAGCGCCCAGCGAGGCCAGGCGCTTCTCGATGCGCTCGTAGCCGCGGTCAATGTGATAGGCCCTGGAGACCACGGTCTCGCCCTCGGCGGCCAGGCCCGCGATCACCAGAGCGGCGCCGGCGCGGAGGTCGCTGGCCATGACGTGCGCGCCTGAGAGCCGGTCCACGCCCGCAATGATGGACGTGGCGTTCTCTTTGCGGATGCGCGCGCCGAGGCGGTTGAGCTCGGCGATGTGCATGAACCGGTCCGGGAAGACGCGCTCCGTGAATACGCTGATGCCGTCGGCCATGGAAAGCAAGGCCATAAGCGGCGCCTGCAGGTCGGTGGGAAGTCCGGGGAAAGGCTCGGTGGCCAAGTCGGTGCACTTGATGCGCGAGGGGCCTTTGACGCGGATGGCGCCCTGGCCCGTCTGGACCATGATACCCATCTTGCGGAAGGCTTCGATGACCGCGCCCATGTGGTCAGGCCGGGCGCCTTTGAGACGGACGTCGCCGCCGGTGATGGCGCCGGCGGCCATGTAGGTGCCGGCTTCGATGCGGTCGGGGATGATGGTGTATTCGACGCCATGCAGCTCCTTGACGCCTTCGATGACGAGCCGCTTGGAGCCCACGCCGCTGATGCGGGCGCCCATGGCGTTCAACATGCGGGAGAGGTCCTCCACCTCGGGCTCGCACGCGGCGTTGTCGATGACGGTGACGCCGTCGGCCAGCGTGGCGGCGCACATGACGTTGGCCGTGCCCAGCACGGTGGAGCCGTACATGCCGCCGAGGTAGACCTCCTGCCCCTTCAGCCTCTCCGCGCCGGCCACGATGTCGCCGTGGTCCACGTTGACGTCGGCGCCAAGGGCCTTGAAGCCTTTGATATGCAGGTCCACGGGCCGGTCGCCGATGACGCAGCCGCCGGGCATGTAGACGCGGGCTTCTTTGCGCCGCGCAAGCAGCGGCCCCATGACGCAGATGGAGGCGCGCATCTCCCGCACCAGCGAGGACGGAGCCTCGGTGATGTTCTCATCCACGACTTGGAACTCCATGGTGTGGTCGTCGAGCCATTGGGGCCGGACGCCCAACTCCAGGAGGATGAGGGCCATGGTATCGATGTCCATCAACTGCGGCACGTTGCGCAGCACGACCTTGTCCCGGGTGAGCAACGTGGCGGCCATCATGGGCAGCGCCGCGTTCTTCGATCCCTCCACCTCGATTTCGCCCGACAATCTCACGCCGCCTTCGACTTTGAGCGCCTGCACCCTGGCCGGCGCGTCCTCAATGACCATAAGATTCGTCCCTTCCGTTGTGTCTGTTGGTCACGTCCCGCAACGGCGTCATGATACCACGATGGGGAGATGGTTTGGAGTGGGACGGGGCTGGGCGGAGGCTGTGGGCCTGATGGACGCGGGGGGGGACGGAACGGCGCGGGGGGCCGGGGTCAGGCGGGGCGCCGGGCGGAGAAGATGCGGTCCACGTTTCGCATGTCTTTCTTGACGGAGGTTTGGACCCAGCCGAGCTCGGCCGCCAGGGCAGATACGGGGGCGGCGCCGTCTTCGGGCAGTTCGAGCGCGAGGGCGGCGCCGGGCTTCATGAGGGGGCGCGCTTCGTCGAGGATGCGGCGGTAGAAGTCCAGGCCGTCGGGTCCGCCGTCGAGGGCGATGCGCGGGTCGTAGTCGCGGACTTCGGGTTCGAGCAGGGCGATCTCGCTGGTCTTGACGTAGGGCGGGTTGGACACGACAAGGTCCAACAGGCCGGCCAACCCCTCGGCCAGCAATGGCGCGCACAGGTTGCCGCGCAGGAGCCGCACCCGATCCGCCACTTTGTGGAAGGCGACGTTTTCGCGGGCCAGGTCCAGCGCTTCGGCCGAGATGTCGGTAGCCACGACGCGCGCCGCGGGCAAGGCCAGGGCGAGGCTGATGGCGATGCAGCCCGTGCCGGCGCCCAGGTCGGCGACGAGGGGGGCTTCGACGCCGGTGAGCAGCGCGACGGCCTCGGTGACAAGCTCTTCGGTTTCGGGGCGCGGGGTGAGGGCGCGGCGGTCGCAGCGGATGTCCAGCATGCGGAAGGCGGCTTTGCCCAGGATGTGTTGCAGGGGCTCGCGCTCGGCGCGGCGGCGGACCAGTTCGCGGAAGGCGTCGACCTTGTCCGAGGGCAGGTCCTGCTCGAAGCGGGTGAAGAGATCGATGCGTTTCCAGCCCAGCGCGTGGGCCAAGAGGAGCTCGGCGGTGAGGCGGGGCTGGTCCACGCCTTTGCGCTGGAAATAGGGGACCGTGACCGCCACAAGATCGAGCGAACGCCAAACGCGTTCTGGCCGGTCAGTCAAGACTCAATTCCTCTTCGCGCGCCGCCATTTCGTGCTCGATCAGCGCGTTGACCACGGGATCGAGCCGCCCCAACATCACGTTCTCCAGGTCGTAGAGGCTGAAGTTGATGCGGTGGTCCGTCACGCGGTTCTGGGGGAAGTTGTAGGTGCGGATGCGTTCGGAGCGGTCGCCGGAGCCGATCATGCCGCGGCGCTCGGCGTCGCGGGCGTTGCGCTGCTGGGTGGCGAAGTGGTCGTGGATGCGCGTGGCCAGCAGCCTCATGCACTGGGCGCGGTTGCGGTGCTGGGAGGGGGACTCCTGGCACTGGGCCACGATGCCGGTGGGCAGGTGGGTCATGCGCACGGCGGAGCTGGTCTTGTTGACCTTCTGGCCGCCGGCGCCGCCGGCGCAGTAGAGGTCGATGCGGATGTCCTCGGGGGCGATGTTGACGTCCACTTCGCCGGCTTCGGGCAGGCAGGCGACGGTGCAGAGGGATGTGTGAATGCGGCCGGCGGCCTCGGTGACGGGGACGCGCTGGACGCGGTGGCCGCCGCTTTCGTAGCGCAGACGGCGGTAGGCGCCTTCGCCCTCGACGCTGGCGGTGACTTCGCGCAGGCCGTTGAGGTCGGTCTCGCTCTTGTCGAGGATGGTGACGGTCCAGCCCTGGGACTCGGCGTAGCGGATGTACATGCGCAGGAGGTCGGCCACGAACAAGGCGGCCTCTTCGCCGCCGGTGCCGGCGCGGATTTCGAGGATGGCGTTGCGGCCGGCGTCGGCGTCATCGGCCAGGAAGGCGCGCTTGATGGCCTCGGCCATATCGCGTTCGCGGCGTTCGAGGTCCGGGATTTCCACTTCGGCCAAGGGCTTCAGGTCGGCGTCGCCCCGCGGATCGTTGACGATGGAACGGGCCTCGGCGAGTTGCCGCCGGACGTCTTTCAGCGCGCGCCACTGCCCCACCATCTTGGCCAGACGCCCGTGTTCGCGGAGGATCTCCGCGTACCGGCGCTGGCTGGCGATGACCTCTGGATCGCCCAGTTGCTTTTCCAACTCCGCGAACCGGCGGTCCATCTCGTCGAGTTTGTCCGCCAGCCTGGCGCCCATCTTACGACTTTTCGCCGCCCTCGGCCGCGGCCTTGGCGTAGCGCTTGCGGAACTTCTCGACGCGGCCCGCGGTGTCCACCAGCTTCTGGCGGCCGGTGTAATAGGGGTGGCACTTGGAGCAGATTTCGACGCGCATCTGCTCTTGGCAGGCGCGGGTCACAAAGCTCTCGCCACAACCGCAGGTCACGGTGCACTTCACATACTTGGGATGAATGCCTTCCTTCACCTCTCCGCTCCTAAGAGATTGCCGGCTGTTTGGCAGTCTCTTGAACAACGCCTGCCGCGCGGACGCTCGCGCGACAAATGCGCTCCGGAAAAAAACCCGTAGTCACGTAATCCTTTATTATAACGCGGGCTCTGGGCTGCTGCAAGCGCCGGGAACCGAGAACCGAGCCCCACCAGCCCACCAGGAACCGACCCAATCCGCTGGACCTTCCAGCGCCCCCGCCCCACCGTCATGGGTCCGCGGCCAGCGCCTATTTCATCACCTTGCGCATCTCTTCGTGATTGATGAACTCGTTGACGCTGCAAACGCTAAGCGCGGAGAGCCGGCGCTCTCGCGGATGGTCCTCAATTCCTCAGCCAATCGCGCGGCCGGTTTGCCGGCAAAGGGCCGGGCCACGTAGCGCCCAAAGAACGGCGCGCCGCGCGACCCCGCGAACGTCCGGCCCTCGGTCTTGGCCACAAGGCGCGTCATCTCGCCGCCGCCGTTCGCCCTTGCCGTCTTGTTGTCTTTCCCTTGCCTCCCTACACCACCTTCCCCTGCGCGATCACCTCCCGGTAGAATTTCGCGCTCAGCTTTGGCGTCCGCTCCTGCGTCTGGTAATTCGTGTAAAACAATCCAAACCGCTTCGTGTAGCCATAGCTCCACTCGAAGTTATCCAGCAGGCTCCACACGAAGTAACCCTTCAGCGGCCAACCCTCCGCCACCGCACGGCTCGCCCACACAAAATGATCCCGCAGATACGTCAGCCGGTCCGTATCGTAGATCTGCCCGTCCTCCGCCACGCGGTCATCCGAGCAACACCCGTTCTCGCTCAATACCACGTGGTCCACGCCCCACACCTCCTTCATTAGACGCGGCGTCCAGTAGGCCACGCTCGGCCCTGGCCGCAGCCACGGGATGTTCATCGTCGGATGCGACGCCGCGAACGGCACAGCCGCAAAGCCCGCCGGGCTCGCGTCCGCCCTCACAAACGACGGCGAGTAAGCGTTGATCCCCACAAAGTCCAGCTTCGACCCGATCGCCTTCATCTCCGCGTCCGAAAACTCCGGCGCGTCCGCGCCCTCCGCCTTCAAATAGCTCTCCGGATACCGCCCCTCCATCACCGGCGTCAAGAAGTGCCGGTTCCTCTCGCGCATCGCCGCCCGCGCCGCCGCCACGTGCTCCACGGTCTCCATGACCGGCACGCACGCGATCGCGTTCTCCGCCAGCCCCACGCACACCGGCCCCCGCGCATGACCCCGCACCGCCCCCACCCCCAGACCGTGCGCCAGCAGCGCGTTGTGCCTCACCTGGTTCAGCCCCTTCGCCGGCAGCAGCTTCGCCGGTGGATACACCAGACTCCCCGTGTAGCCCAGGTCCGTAAAGCACAAGAACTCATTGATCGTGAAGAAATGGCTCACCCGG
>CAYYEE010000252.1:0-6641 GCA_964470775.1 uncultured Planctomycetota bacterium
TAGGCGGCCAGGGCGGCGAGGAGAACGGGGATGCGCTGGGCCATGTAACCGTAGCCCAGGGAGGTCTGGCCGATGTGGGCGAAGCCGTCGAACTTGCCGCCGGGCGACTTCTCGATGCTGCTGATGAAACGGTCCATGAGGTAGGCGCCGTGATGGAGGTACTTGGCGTCCTTGGTGACAAACCAGGCGTAGGCGAAGATGTTGATCTCGGCGCCGACCTTGAGGCCGGTCCAGACGTCGCCCCAGCCTTCGAGATAGGCGTCGGCCCAGGCGGCGATGCGTTCGCCGGTCTTCTTGTCGCCGGTGAGGTCATACCACGCTTCGATCCAGGGCGCGTAGTTCTCCCACTGAACGAAGGCGCCCTTTGGCATGGGTTTGTCCTTGAAGCGCGGCACGCTCTTGACGACTTCCTCGTTGGCGGGGGTGGTGGTGTTCATGACCTGGACCTTGTCGAGGAAGTGGTTGACGAGGTCCTGGGCGATGCGCTTGAGTTCGGGGTCCCACGTGGCTTTGTAGACTTCGACGAGCGAGGAGATCGTGCCGGCGGCGCTGCGGGAGCCGAAGGGCGCGCTGTACTTCTTCTTGACGGACTCGCCCCACATGGTGGCGATGTCGAGGCCGCGGTGGTCGCCGGTCATGTAGTAGTAGTAGAGCACGAAGTCCATGCAGATGTTGTAGTCCATGAGGCGGCTGCCCGAGTGCCAGGGCACGATGCCTTTGTAGTCGTTGAGGCCGCCGAGGACCTTGCCTTTGGGGTATTCGAGCTTGTCGAGTTCGGGCGTGGTGTAGTTGCACATGCCGATGTCCATGAGGAATCGGGCGTTGCGTACGCCGTGGTAGAAGTACTTGGGGTCGCCGGAGCGGAGATAGAGGACCCAGGGCACGCGCGGGGCTCCGTGGTGATAGGCGCGCCAGCATCGGTAGACGTCGCTCCAGCGGTCTTTGCTGAAGTCCCAGGTGGTGTGGCCGTCGCCGAAGATGAACATGCCATAGTCGCGGGTTAGGTCTTGGAGGCGGCGCTCGGTGTCCCACGCGCGGGAGAGGCCGGCTTCCACGTCGGGGAAGCGTTTGGTGTCAACGGGGTGAAGTTTGCCAAAGACGCCGCTGGCGCACATCCATTCCGGCGAGGCCATGACCAGGGGCTCTTGCTGCCAGGCTTCCACGGTCTTGGCCACGCTCTGGGTCTTGGGGTGGAACCAGGCGAGGAGTTCGTGGGTCTTGGCCAGGCCGATGACGTTGGCGTCTTTGGAGGAGCGGAGGTAGCGGTACTGGTATTCGGTGTATTCGCCGGTGTAGGCGTGGAAGGCTTGGGGCACGGTGAAATCGAGGGTTTCGCCTTCGTGGACGAACCAGAGGTACTGGATGTTGGCGTCTTCGATTTTGCGGCCGGGCTTGGCGACGCCATGGGCGGGCCAGACGTGGAAGGAGAGGCCGTTGACCGGTGAGACGCCGAACTCTTTGGGGAACTGCTGCCAGAAGTCGCGGCAGGCCAGGGTGAGGGCGGCCTGAGGACCGGCGGCCGTGACCCAGCCGGGCGAGCGGGCGGGCGCGGCTTTGTCGTCCCACGCGGCTTTTTCGCTGGCGGGCTTGATGGCGAGCTTGTCGCAGTCGTATTGCAGCAGGTAGGCGCCGGGGCCGGCCTTGACGTCGCGCGCGCCGGCGGGGTCGCCGCCGAAGAGGGCTTGCTCGGCGGGGACGGGCCAGTCGAAGCGGATGTCGCGGAAGGCGGCTTTGCCGGTGGGTTCGGTGATGAGGAAGGTAAAGAGGGTTTTGACAAAGGGCTGGCCTGCGTAGAAGTGGAAGCGGACGATGTACTGGCAGGATTTGGCGCCTTTGTCGTCGTAGAACCAGCCGCGGGCGCGGACGACGGTTCGCAAGGCGCCGGCTTCCTCGATCTCGAGGCTGTCCGCCTGGCCCAGGCTGGAGCGGAAGACGCGGCCGTCGGCGTGGACAAAACAGGGGCCGGCGTCCGCTTTGGCGGCGAAGACGTTGGTCTTGCCGCCGCCGCCGAGGATGACATGGCTGAGGCCGTTGAAGCCTTTGCGGAGGATGCGGGCCTGGAGGGGGCCGGTGTTGACGTCTACGTCGCCATCGGGATTGGTGGTGGTGGTGACGCTGTGGTCGGCGGCTGGCGCCAGGGGTTTGACGTCTGGTCCGAAGCGGAGGGTGTATTGGGCTTCGGGCCCTTTGAGGGGCGCCTGGAAATCGAGCAGGAGCCAGCGGGCCGATGCCTTGGGTCCCCATGTGCTGGCGACGCGGGCCTGGATGGGGACGGGTTTGCCCTGGGGGTCGAACAGGGCGACTTGGCCGGCGGAGGTGAGGGCGTCTTTGGGGAAGGGGACGCCGGTGGTCATAGGCCAGGAGTCGTGGGTCATGGCGGAGGGATTGCGGAGGGTGAGCTTGACTTCGTCGGCGGCGAGGGGGGCGGCGAGGACGCCGGCCGCGAGGAGAGCAGGCAGCAGACGCATGGGGGAGCCTTTCATGAGGGGAAAGGACGCAAGGGACAACAAGGACGGTGAGAAGACGGCAGAAACACCGGGCGAGACGCCCGCGCCAAGGCGGCAACGGCTGTCACTGCGGGAAGTTGATCTCGGTGTCTATGCTGACCTTGCGGTCGAACTGGTGGAAGATTCCCCAAGGGCCGTAGGTGCGGACTTGGGCGACGGTGTGGAGGATGTCTTTGTCCTTGTCGAGCATCTTCCACCAGGCGATGCGGCCCTGGGGGTCGCCGTACCATTCAATGTGCGAGTCGCCGTAGAGCACGTTGTAGCCGTCTCTGTGAGTGCGCGCGCCGTCGCCGACTTTGGCGTTGATGTCCGGGGATGGCGTGCTGCTGTTGGTGGAGGAACGGGCGACGCAGTCGGAGGCGATGGCCATGCCGATCTGGCGGAGGTTGGTTGCGCAGGACGCGCGGCGGGCTTTTTCGCGGGCGGCGGACAAGGCGGGCAGGAGCATGGCGGCGAGGATGGCGATGATGGCGACGACGACAAGCAGCTCGATGAGGGTGAAGGCCAGACGGCGCGGCAGGCTGCCTGGCAAGGTCGAGACATGGCCCATGGTGAGTCTCCTTATGCTGAAGGCGTGGAACCGGCCAGGGCAGGCTCGCGGGCCTTGGTCCGCTCCAGGGGCGCGCAGGTGTCACCGTCAAAGAACTCGGGTTTGACGAGGATGCGGCCGGGGTTGTAACCGGGCGTGGCGGCCATCTTGACCATCTCGTAGACGGCCTGCTTGGCGGCGCGGCGGCGGGGGTTGTCCACGTGGGTGACGCGGCGGCCGTTCCATTCGGCGAAGATTTCGCGGCAGAAGCCTATGACGGAGCAGTCCTGGGGCAGGCGGACGCCCAGGTCTTGGAGGCCCTGCATGGCGAAGGCCACATGGCCGCAGTTGCCCACGAGGAGGGCGGTGGGGGGGCGGGGGTGGTTGAGGGCGTCCTTGAGCGCGGCGGTGACGGACTCTTGGATGGCGGCGGGGCCATCTCTGCCCACCTTGGGGGGAGAATGGAGCGTGATGTCGAGCCCTTCGGCTTCGGGCACGCCCACGTGGGAAAAAATGGGCTGGCCTGTGCCGTGGGACCAGCGAGGCACGAGCGCGATGCGGCGGTGGCCGAGGGAGCGGAAATGGCGCAGGGCCAGGCCCACGCCCGCGGCAAAGTCGGGGCCGATGAAGTTGAGCGAGCCGCGGTCCACGTTGAGGCACATGTGGGGCGCGCGGGAGTTGACGACGGCGGTGATCCAGGGGGCGAACTCGATGTTGGCCGGGGTGTTGATGATGTTGAGCAGGAAGCCATAGCCGCGGTTCAGGAAGAGGTTGGGGTCGTCGCCTTCGCCGGCCGAGATGAGAGGGATGCCGAGTTCGGAGCAGGCTTCCTTGGCGCCGGCCAAGTGAGGATCTGGGTTGCCCACCCACCAGGGACGCACAACGCTCTCTTTGAACGTGGTCACGAAGACGACGCCTTCCAGCGGGCAACGGTCGCTGACGAAGACGCCGACCCCGGGCTCGGTTCTGAGCTTGCCTTGGGCGTAAAGGGGCGCGAGGGCGCGACGGACGGTCATGGGCGCGACGCCGTACTTCTGGCACAGTTGGCGGATGGAGGGGATGGCGTCGCCAGGGCGGAGATCACGGGAGAGGATGCGCGCGCCGATGTCAGCGGTGATGGCTTTGGAGTTCTTGGAGGTGGGCCGCAAGGGGATATCCCGTTTGTGTCTGAAGAGGCGCCGCGCAAGTTCCGTGCTATTGATATTTATAGATACCTATAACACGGATGTCAAGAGAATTCCATTTTTGCCTTAGGCGAGGCCTCATTCATTTCTTGGATACGATCAGTGGGGCGGATTTGTAACACGGTTCAGCATTGGGGGACTGGAGGGAGCCGGGGGGACGCAAACCACGGCGTTGATAGAACCTGCGGAGGTGTGGCTCAGAGACTGCCTGTCTCGTTTTACAGAAAAAACGACTGTCCCTTGACAATGCCATCTGGAGGAGGTATTCTGTTTTTATTGATACTGAATGAATGTTCAGAATAGCTGAATGCGAGAGGCGAACATGGCGACGGCGCTGGTTCAGTCACTGACGCGCGGCCTGGACGCGTTGCAGGCCGTTGCCCAAGCCGAACAGGGCCTGCGTCTGAGTGAGATCGCCACGGCCTTGGGCCTCAAGGCGCCAACCGCGCACAACATCGTGCGCACACTGGCCGCGCGCGGTTTCCTGCAGAAGCGCCCGAGCGATGCCCGCTATGGACTGGGGCCGGCGGTGATGGAGATCGCAAGCGGTCACCGCCGCCGCGCTTTGCAGCAGCGCGCCCTGGCCGCGGTGCAGGAGCTCTACGACACGCTGAAAGTGGCCACCGTCACCTTTGCCGAACCCGTGGCTGGCGAGATGGTCGTGCGACTGCGCATGTCGCCTGACCGGCCTGGCGTGACGCAGGAGCCGCTCAACCAGACCTTCCACCACTATTCCAACGCGTCGGGGCTGGCCTATCTGGCTTTCTGCTCGCCGGAGGAGCGCAACGCCGTGGAGAGGCGATACCCCTTTGCCGAATACGGCGCGCACATCTGGAAGACGCCGGCTGACCTGGAGACGTTTCTGACGCAGGTCCGCGGCCAGGGATACGCCACGCCGGTGACCGCCGGCCAGCGCAGCCGGGGTGTGGCCGCGCCCATTTTGGGAAAAGGCCACGAGTTCCTGGCCACCATCGGCGCCAGCGCCCTCGTCGAGAGCGGGGTTGATTTCGACCATCTGGCGCGACTCGTTGTCCAGTCCGCGGAGAGGCTGTCAGAACAGGACTGACCGCTCCCGCCTATCGCAAGGAGGAACCAATGCTCACCGCCGAATCCGTCAAGAAGATGGCGCGCGCCCTGGGCGCGGACGCTGTCGGCATCGGCAGCATGGACCGCTGGGAAGGCGCGCCCATTCAGATGGACCCGCGCCAGATCATGCCCGAGGCCAAGTCGTGCATCGCCATGGCTTTTCGCGTTTTCCGCGGCAGCCTGCGCGGCATCGAGGAAGGCACGTTCTTCAGCAACTACTCGGCCATGGGGTACGGCGGGCTGACCTATCTTTACATGCCCCTCACCGTTATCAACCTGTGCAAGTACATCGAGGACGAAGGCTACGAAGCCCTGCCCATGGGGCACCAGAGCGACTGGCGCGCCATTGACAACGAGGGCAACTTCCGCGGCGGCAGCCGCCCCGTGGCGGAAGGCCGGGCCGCGCCTGATGTCATGGTGCACCTGCGGATCGCGGGCTTCTTGTGCGGGCTGGGCGAGATCGGGTGGAGCAAGGTGTTCCTCACCCCGCAATTCGGCCCCAGGCAGCGCCTCGGCCTGGTCTTCACCGAGGCCGAGCTCGAACCCGACCCCATCTACAACGGCCCCAAACTGTGCAACCGCTGCAAGGCTTGCGTCAAGTTCTGCCCCGGCCAGGCGATTCCGGCCGAGAAGAGCGTAAAGGTGACCTTGGCTGGCCACGAGGTGGAGTGGGCCGACGTGGACATGAAGGCCTGCGGCCACGCTTTTGTGGGCGCCAGCATGGAACCCAACGACGCGCTGACGCCCGAGGAGACCTACCTTGAGCGCGACGGCCATCGCTACGGCCCGTCCTTCATTTCGCCCTTCAAACACAAACCCCGCAATCTTTACAACACCGGCCAGGCCGTATGCGGCGGACGCGGGTGCATGAGGGCGTGCATGATCAGCCTCGAAAACCGCAAGGTCTTGAGCAACCAGTTCAAGGAGAAGTTTCGCCGTCGCAAACCCTGGACGATTGACTGGTCCCAGCCGGCCCCGGCCCTGGACGCCTCGCCTGCGCCCCGGCCCGTGGCCGCGGCCAAGCCGCCGGCCCCGGCCAGCGCCCCCGGCGTCCAGATTCCCAAAGCCTACGAACCCGACTGAGCCGATTGTGACGACGCGGAGAATGCGACAGGCGCGGCCACCCATGGGCCGCGCCTGTCGCTTTTGCGTCAATCCGGGCGCTCCCGAGCCCGAGGCGTTTTGTCCGCGGGGCTGGACCTGATGGACTTGGGGGTGGTGCGGTCCGTGGCCGCAGCCGTTTTTCGGTTTAGGCCTTGCCGCGCTCGGCGAGGATCCTTCACGTTGCGATCCCGCCGTTGGCGGGCTGAGGCGCCATGTCCCCGCCGGCGCGGT
>CAYYEE010000253.1:0-6619 GCA_964470775.1 uncultured Planctomycetota bacterium
AACCACGTTGCTGTTGTGGAACTCACGGGGCAGATCCACGAGCGCCAGCGCCTTGGCCGCGTCCAGCTTCACCACCATGGTCGCGTTGGGGCGAATGAGGCCGAACTCGCCCGCGTCCTGCCGCGCGAACGGCTGGCGCGAGAAGAGCTGCTCCACGTCCATGCGGTAGAAGTTGATGCGCGCCTCAGGCACGTTCTGGTAGGCCAGGCGCACGCGGCGGCCTTCAACTTCCACGTCCAGCGAGGGCTCGGTTGCGGCCAGCCGCGCCATCTGCTGCGCCCGGCTCTCCGCGTCCGTCAAAGCCGCGGCCTTGCCCTCGGCCTCGTCCAGTTCCGCGCCCACCTCCGCGAACAGCTTGCGCCACCGCTCCACGGGGTAGTCGCGGTACTTCCGCGCCAAGGCGCGCGCCACCTTGTGGTCCGCGGTGAAGAAATCGAGATACGCGGCCATGTAGTCATACTGCAGCCGCGTCGCCAGCCGCTCCGGCCTCACGCGCGCGAAGAATGCCTTCGCCTCCGCCACGCGATCTTGCAGCAGCATGTAGTAGGTCACGGCCATCAAGTCGTCATTGTCCAGGCTGGCCCGGCAGCACAGCGCCCGCATCAGCCGCTCATACTGCTCGCGGAACCGGTCGTTCAGGATCTTGCGCTCCTTGCCCAGCCTGTGCGCCCGCGCGTTGACCAGCGGGCTGTACTCCATGTGCTGATATGTCCGCCGCTCCACCGGATCCACCGTCAGCAGCTCCGACGCCACATACGCGCCGCACCGCCCGGCGAACGCTTCCTGATGCTTGAGGTATTCCCGCGCCGCGGCCAGATCGTTGTGCAGCAAGCCATAGGACCACAACGTGTCGTCGTACACCCTGCGCTGGGCCAGCAGCGTGGTCACGGCCTGGAAGTACGCCTTGTCCTTCATTCGGAACGCCACCCGATCCAGGGCCACGCGGTTAAGGTTCTGCGTGCGCAGGTAGGTCATCACGTCGTCGTCCGTGCCGAACTGCGACACGTAGTCCCAGGACGTCTTGTCCACCTTGGTCAGTTCCTCGACGACATTCAGCGTGCGGGGGTCGGCGAACGCGATGAGCCGCTCGCCCTTGGCCACATGCGCCGGATAGGCCGGGAACTTGCCCGGCGCCGGGAAGTAGAAGTAGTACTCCACGCTCGCGGTACGGTAAGGCTCCAGGTCCAGCGCCACGCCCTTGGTGCGGCGGCCCTTCAGCGCAGGCAGCGCGCCGTTGGGGATCTGCAACAGCAGCTCCAGCCGCTGCCGCGACGAGGTGGGGTTTGTCACCACCACCTGGCAGCCGTATACCGCCTGCGCCAGGAACTCGTCGGTGACGAACTTATCCACCCGCTCATTGCCCACCTGGAGATAGCGATCGCCGTTGCGGAAGTAGTTCTGGCTCACGAGGACCGGCGTCTTTTCCGCGGCGGGCTCGGACGGGCGAATCTCCTTGCAGAAGATGATGGCTGGGCTGGCCAGCGTCAGCGAGAACTTGGCGTCCTCGTACTTCGGCTTGTGCTCGCCCGCCTCAAAAGGCAGGTCCGTCACGGCCAGCGCGAACATCATCTCCGTGAAGTTGCCGCACGCCTCCGTCACGTTGGGCGAAAGGAAGGCCCCGCCGGTGTGCGCGGCAAAGTCGCGCCACAAGCCGTTCACAGGCGCGCGCTCATACACGTGCTCCTCGATGGGCAGCTTGTAGTAGTTGTTCTCCACCCATTCCTGCGTCTTGTCCAGCGCGCGATAGAGCTGACGCGCGGCCTGGCGCTGTTCCGCGTCCTTGTCAAAGAACGCCTTGCCCTTTTCCGCCGCCTCGGCGGTCACTCCCAGCGCCTCGGCGGCGTTGGCTTCCCGAGGCATGGCAGCCTCGGCCATCCTGCGCCTCGCCATGAGAGCCCCCTCGCGATCCTTAACCGCCTTGGCCATCGGCGCGGGCGGCATGGCCGCGGGCGGCGCCGCGCTGTCGGCCATGGCCATGACCACGGCCCCGCGATCTCCCGCCGGCGCCTCCTCTTGCTTGCGCCGCAACTCGTCCACGGCCGCCCCCACGCCAAACGCGTCGCCCGTGTCCAGCGCCGAACCCTTGAGCGCCACGGCGAAGCGGGCGTTGAACAGCTCCACGTCAGGCGGGATCAGGTCGAACAGGTCCTTGATGTGCCGCGCCTCGCGCGCCGCCTCGCCGGCAACGCGCTGACCCAGCAGCACGCGCTCCACCGCGTTCAGGCGCGCGTGTTCCCACGGCGCCAGGTAGCGCGATACGTCGCTGCCCAGCAGCCACTCGTCCAGGAACGTTTTGTCGCGCTTGTTGGCGATGTAGGGCTTTACAACCTGCGTGAAGAACTCAGGGTCTTTGCGGCTCAGGAAGAAGTCCAGCTCGTGGCAGGCGTACTTGGAGTAGAGCTCGCGCTTCTCCTCCATCGTCAGCTTGGGCCAGCGCGTCACGAACGCGAACTCGCGCAGCGTGTCGTTCTTGCTCAAGGTGGCGAGGAGCCCGTGCAGCCGCGCCAGGCTGTCCACCACCTCGAAGCTCGAACTCGACACGTCGGCCAGCGTGAAGACGTCGCCCGCCTTGAAGGTCTTGATCTGCCGGCGCTCCGTGAAGTGTTGTTTCAGGTCCAGGCCCTCCTTCATGCGCTGGTCGGCCAGCCGCGGGGCCGCCTCACCCAGGCAGAAGGGCGTGTAGACCGCGCTCAGCGGGTCAATGGCGATAATGTGCAGCTCCTGGCGTCCCTTGATCGCGGCCGCGGGGACCACCACCTCGCCCCGGTCATTGGGCTTCAGATTCGCAAGCACGACGCCAGGGTCGGCCAGGAAGTCCAGCGTCGTGTCATCGCCGACGCCGCCGATTCGCCCCGCCCGGGCCCGAGGCGCGGAGGGCGCCGCCGCAGCGGCCGCGCCCAGACGGCTCAGCGCCTCGCCGGCCTTGGCCTCGTCGCGCGCGGTCTCCGTGGAGCGGATGGCCCACGGGTTGAGCAGCAGTCCGGGCCGGTCGAGCATGTTGCCGGGAAACTTCTCCGCGGTCCTCCGTTCGAGAATGTAGCGGTACTCGTCGCCGATGGCGCGGCCTGACAAGTACATCGTGTCGGCCACGGGCGCGGCGCCGCCGAACGCCGGCGGCTGCGCGACCCCCCCCAGTGTGTCGAACGCCCGGAAGGACGGCGAATAGCGCGTGGCGAAGACGTGCACGCGCGCAAACGGCGTGGCGTTGGCCAGACGGATCGTCACACGCTCGCGGTCCGCCGCCACCGACGCCACTCCGAGCGGCTTGGGGTTCACCTGGCGCAGCCAGCGGGTCTTGGACAAGACATATCCGTCACGCGCCTCGCCTTCGGCCAGCTTGAGCACAACGCGCGCTCCGGTCTCCTTGAACAGCAGGTCATAGTCGCCAGCGGGCAGGTCGAACGCGACCAGCAGCCCCTTCTCCAGGCGCAGGTTTTTGAGCCGGTCGGCCACAAAGGAGCCGCCTCTGACCTCCAACAGCGAGAACGCGTCCCGATCCACCTCGCGACGGACGCCGGCGTAGGGCAGCGCCACGTCCTGCCCCGCCAGGCCATGCGCCACCGAAGGAAGCGCGCACTGGGGCCGCGAGGGCGACCACTGCCGCAGCACGCCCTGCGGGGTCTTGGCGCTCACCCAGGCAATGTCCTTCAGCCGGCCCAGATCAATCCGCCCAGCCTTGTCCGTCTGCAGCACGGTCTTCACCACGCGCCGGAAGTCGCGGTGCTTGATCCCCAGCGTCACAGGCCGGTCGGCCAGGGGCTCGCCGTTCTTGCCCACCAGGTCCAGCACGCAACGGCCGCCCAGGTCCGTGAACAGGAACTCTTCGATCTGCGCGGTCGCGTCGATGCCGTTCAACATGAACCGCGCGCTGGCGAAAAGGTCCTCCTTTTTGTTCCGGCTCAGGTTCTGCACCTTGGCCTTCAGAGTGAACTGCAGGCTGGCCAAGTCCTCGGGAACCATGAACTCGAACACCGACTCCGCGCCTTCGTGCAGCGCGAAGTTCGGCGTCTCCTTTACGGTCTCCACCCCTTCCTGATCGCGCGACGCCACGATCAGCGTCACTTCCTCCAACGCCGACAAGGTGACCGGCTCGCCGTTGAGAAGCAGCGAGGCGCGCACCAGCGCCGACGCCTTGTTGCGGCGCAGCAGCGACTCGCGCTCGACGTGAAAACCAGCCTGGAGCGAGTAGTTCTCCGCCTCGTGGTTCATGATGGCCAGCGACGCGAAGCCGCCCTGGGCGAGCACGATGGGCTGCGGCCCCGGCTTCTCGGAGTAGGGGATCATGACGCGGCCGTCGGCGCCCGCCTTGTACTCGTGCCCGGCCACCCAGACGCGCGCGTCTTTTACCTGGCGGCAGGCTTCGTCCAGAACGGTCAGCGCATGGCCCGCCACGCTGGGCCGCGTCACATAGCCCAGCGCGCCCTTTCGCACCAGCGCGCGGCTGCTCTTGCCCCCGCCGATCAACTCCACGACGTACACGCCGCGCCCCTTGAGCGCGGGCAGTTTGAAGGTTCTCTTCACCTGCCGCAGCGGCGGCTCATCGTAGTTGAAGGACATCTCCTCGTTGGCGGCCAAGCCGTCGAGAGGAATGTCCATGTCCACCTCGCGGCCGAACCGGCGGTAGTAGTTCTCGGCGTTGATCTGATAGACCTTGACGAACAGAGTCTTGACGTTTTTCACCGCGGCTTCAAGGGTGACGTCCTCATTCGGCGCGAACTGGGTCTTATTGGCGGGCAGGAACTCCAGGTCCACGCGCTCCTTCAAAGCCTGGTATTCCGAGGCCGAGAGCCACGAGACGAACCGGTCCACGTCCCCAAGGCCGTTGATGATCTTCGTCTCCGCGAACACGCGCTTCAGGTAGTCGTCCTGCACGAACGCGGCGTAGGGCTCGTAGGAGTCCTCGGTGAGGAAGAAGTGGGCCAGGTAGTCGCGCACGAGCGGCTCGTCATCGCGAACCGGCGGCAGCAGGGCCGGCCCGGAGTAGTCCATGCCAAGGTCCGCGGCGAACCGCTGGTAGTCGGGCCGGTTCCAGAGGTCGCGGTTGACGTAGCGCGCCCGCCTGGGCAGGCGCAGATAGGTCATGAACCGTTCCTTGTCGTAGACGCCCTGTCCGCGGTCGTGGACCAGCCTCTGGTAGAGGACGTTCGCTTTGAGCGAGTTGAAGGCCGGGTCGAGCCCGGCCGCGAAGGCCCACAGCCGCTCCAGATACGCCTGGCGCGCCGAGGCGTCGCGGCGCCAGTCCACGCCCTCGGCGGGCCGCAGCCGCGCCAGGAACGTGTTGACGTAGTTTCCTTCGCTCATGACCTGCCGTCTCAGCCGCGCCAGTTCCATCAACTGGTCCAGCAGCATCAACCGGTGGATAGGCTGGGAACCGAACCCGCCGCTGCCCTTGTTGGCCAGGTCCTGCGCCACGAGCTGGGCCAGGTTGGGCAGGTCGGGCCGCCGCAGCCGCCGCAGCAGGTCGCGCAACTGTTCCGCGTTAAGGTTCTCGCCCGCCAGCCAGTCCAGCGCGCTGTCTTCGAAGCCTTGCAGATTCGAGTACTGGGCAAAAGCCTGAGCTTTCAGCGTGGCTGGGGCGATCAGGTTCTGGTCCAAGCGGCTGGCCAGGCGCGATTCGCGGCGCAGCGCCTCGCGCTGGTGGTCAAAACGCAGGCCCAGCCGTTCGATGATGAAGTCCAGCGCCTGGCGCGGCTTGTCCTTGTAGCGCAACAGGGCCTGGCGGTTCTCGATCTCGCGCACGCGATCAGAGTAGCCGTGGGCTTTGATCCACGCGGCCACGAGCTGGTCCACCTTGGCCAGTTCGCCCAGGTTCTGGCCGTGCAGACACGCGAAGTAGAACTGGTCCTCGGATCCGGGAATGAGTTGGCGGAGCGCCGCCTCCCGGTCTTGGGCCAGGGCGAACTCCTCCCAGAAGCTGACGCCATCGGCCAACGCGACGCCGCCCGCCGCCGCCGCCAGAACCATTGCCAGGATCAACCTCTTCATCGCCGCTTCTCCTTGCATCCTACGCCAGCTTGCGTCTGTCCTGCGCCCGTTATTCGCTCGCGATGGCCGCCTGGCCCGATGCCCAGCGCGCCATGATCGTCGATCTCCCAGTCTTCGCCAAATTCCCGGCGGGCGCCCCCCCCCGCCTCCTTGGACGCCCAATCCCCTCCCGGGTTCCCAACGGCGCGCTTTTTTTCATTGCGCGGGGCCAGGCGCGCCCACGGCGTCGAGGAACCCGCCGGCCGCGGACGGCATGGCGGCGTTCTTGCCGCACTTGGGGCAGGGGTATCCCACGCCGCCACCTTTTTGCGCGTTATCGAGCGTCTTGTCAATATCGCCGCTGTAGAGCTTGGCGAGCCCGCTTGTGAAGTGTCTTGTCACGTCGGCGGCCGCCGCGTTGAAAACATGGCCGCAGGCGGAGCATGTCATGGGGACCGGCGCACCGGCGAACGCGGAATTCTCCTCAACCGGCATCACGGTGACCTTCTCGCGAGAAGCCGTCGAGGGTTTGCCGGCCAACGCCCCGCCCGATGGAGCCGTTCTGCCCTTGCCCAAGCCGCCCAAGCCCCACATGGCCGCCAGCCCGGCTCCGCCGCCCAGCAGAACCGCCAGGACCAACCACAGCCAGACCAGC
>CAYYEE010000254.1:0-6610 GCA_964470775.1 uncultured Planctomycetota bacterium
CTGCTCACCGTGCTCGACCGCAAAGGCGGCGACATCGCGATCACCGACGCAGGCACGAACGCGATCGGCTGGGAGCGGTTCGAGAGCGACTACTTCCCGCTGATCAACCTGACCCGGCCCAGCCTGGACGAGAAGCCGTTCTACGTGCTGGGTTCGCTGTGCACGCCGCACGACGTGTGGGGCTACTTCTACTTCGGCGAGGACATCCAGCCCGGGGACACGCTGCTGATTCCTTGTCAGGGCGCCTACACCTACAGCCTGCGCCAGAACTTCATCAAGCCGCTGCCCAAGGTGGCGCGGCTGGTGGGGCGGGGCGCCTGAGCGGGGGGTTCCGCCGGTCCTCTGGGGCAGTCAGACGAGTCTGACTGGCCGGGCGGGGTGGGCGGGGTGACAAAGCTGCATCCCTGCTTGACACAAGCCCCCGGCATGGCACAGTCAACGCAACAAACGTTTGTTCTTGGCTCCGGAGGACTTTGGCGCGGCTGCTGGGAAGCCTTGATCAATTGAGGCGGACATGGGCGAACAGCGACAAGCGCGGGCCGTGACGCTTTCCGACGTGGCGCGCAAGGCGGGGGTTTCGCCGGGCACGGTGTCGCGCGCTCTACTTCTCTCCGGCGAGCGCCTGGCGCAGCGCGGCCATGCCCTCGTCCGCTTCCTCGCGGGTGAGGGTCATCGAAGGCAGCATGCGCAGCACGGTGTCGTGGGTGCAGTTGATGAGCACGCGGCGTTCGAGGCAGCGCTTGACTACGCCGGCGCCAGGGCGGTCGAGTTCCATGCCGATCATGACGCCCTTGCCGCGCACGTCCTTGATGAAGGGGAAGTCTTGGCGCATGGCGCGCAGGCCGGCGAGCAGGTACTCGCCGATGCTTTCCGTGTTGGCCAGCAGGCCTTCTTCCTTGATGGCTTGGAAGGTGGCGATGGCGCCGGCGCAGGCCATGGGGTTGCCGCCAAAGGTGGAGGCGTGCGTGCCGGGGACGAGGAAGGCCGCGATCTCGGGCTTGGCCACGATGGCGCCCACGGCCATGCCGCCGCCCAGGCCCTTGGCCAAGGTCATGACGTCGGGCGTGACGCCGGACTGCTGATAGCCGAACCATTTGCCCGTGCGGCCGCAGCCGGTCTGCACCTCGTCGAAGATGAGCGTGAGGCCGCGCTCGTCGCACAGCTTGCGCAGGCCGCGGAGGAACTCGGGCGCGGCCACGTTGACGCCGCCTTCGCCTTGGATGGGCTCGGTCATGATGGCGCAGGTCTTGTCGTCGATGAGGGCCTTGACCGCGGCGAGGTCGTTGAGGGGGGCGTGGACGAACTCGGGCATCATGGGACCCATGCCCTTGTGGTATTTCTCCTGGCCCGTGGCGGCCACGGTGGCCAGGGTGCGGCCGTGGAACGAGTTGAGCATGGTGATGACTTTGTAGCGGGTTCCGCCGGTGCGCAATCGGGCGAGCTTGATGGCGGCTTCGTTGGCTTCGGCGCCGCTGTTGCAGAAGAAGCTCTTGCCGCCGAAGGACGTTTCGGCCAGGACGCGGGCCAGGAGGGCCTGGGGCTCCATGTAGTAGTTGTTGGCCACGTGCATCAGGCGGCCGGCCTGCTCGCGGACGGCGGCCACGACCTTGGGGTGGCAGTGGCCGAGCAGGTCCACGCCCCAGCCGGGGAAGAGGTCGAGATAGGCGGCGCCGTCGGCGTCCCACAGCCGGCTGCCCTGGCCTTTGACGAAGACGATGGGGGTGCGGGTGTAGTTGGCGATGACGTGTTTTTCAAAGAGAGCCAGAATTTCCTGCGTCGTCATGAGAGGGCCTTCCTGGGAAGAGGGCGCGGCCGCCAGGGCGGCGCGGCCGCGAGAAACACCAAGCCGATAGCGACCATGTCAGGCGTTCGTGTTGTGTCTCAAGAATAGCTTTGCTGCTTGTGAGACACAACACGACGTAGCCGATGTCTGCAACTTACGTCTTAGCAAAGAGTTGACTTTGGCCCTGCGCTGTCCCGGAAATGCAAGGCTTTTCTGGGACAGCACATGAGTCTGGTGTTTCGGAAATGCTCTGCATTTCCGAAACACCACAGGGCGGGCTAACGGAGTACTGCAGGCGCGTTAAGTGCCGGGTTTGAGTCATGCAGTGTTTCAGAGAAGGCAAAGCTGTTTCTGAAACACTGCATTAGAACGCACTGATGAGCAAGCCGGTGAAGGTGCCGACGGGGATCTGCTCGCGCAGGCCGCGCGCGGTGTCTTTGGCTTCGCCCACGAGCTGGCGCACTTCATCATACAGCGAGCGATCGGTCAGCAGGAGTTGCAGCGTGCCCTGGCCTTTGTTGACCCGGTCGATGAACTCCTGCACGCCGGCCACGGCCTTGCGCACGTCGGCGGCCACGAGGCGGAAGTCGCGGATGGCGGCCTTGCCGTCTTCGGCGGTCTTTTCGTCGGTCAGCAGGTCCTGGATCAGGCCTTTGCCCTGGCCGAGCTTGGCGGCGAAGGCCCTGAAGTCCTTGACGGCGGCCCTGGCGTCCTGGGCCATTTCACCGTTACTCACGATTTCGCCCAGCACGCCTTCGCCTTTTTCGAGCTTGGCGGCGAACTCGCGCACGCTCTTGAGGGTGGCGCGGGCGTCTTCGTACATGGCCTTGTCGTTGATGAGCTTGGGCAGGAGGCCGTCGCCGGACTGGATCTGCTCCACGAGCTTGGCGGCTTTGGCAAAGGTGTTCTTGACCTCGGGCGAGGCGTCGCTGATGTTGGCGATGATCTTGTTGATGTTCTCTTCGTTGCCCTTCACGATTTTCTTAACCGACTGCGCCGTCTCCACGAATTCGGAGGCGATGGTGTCGAGCTTGCGGTACATCTCGTCGTCGGCGATGAGGCGGCCGATGGTGCCTTTGCCCTGGGCCAGGTCTTCGCTGACCTTGGTCATGTTGTTGATGAGCTTGCCGATGTTGTCCTTGCTCTCGTCGGAGAAGAACTTGCCGAGCTCGCCCACGGCGGAGTCGATTTTCTGCAAGACGACGCCGACGTCGATGCCTTCCTCGGCGCGGATTTCGTTGCCGTTGATCAGCGCGCGCATGGTGGCGGGGCCGTTGCTGATGTCCACGTACTTGGTGCCAAGGAGGCCGGAGGGGACGATGCGCGCCACGGCGCCTTCGTGGATGACCACGCCCTGGCCGATCTTCATGTAGACCACGACGCGGTCGTCGTGGAGGCTGAGGGAGAGCACTTGGCCCACGCGCACGCCGGACACGGCCACGGGGTCGTTTTCTTTGAGTTCGCGCGCGTGCTTAAAGCTGGCGCGGATGACATAGCTTTCCTGCCACCACGAGGAGAAGTCGCCCACTTTGAAGGTGAACAGGCCGAGCAACACCAGCGAGATGAGGAAGAACGCCCCAGCTTTGGATTCAGCCGACATGGCCATCTTCGGATCTCCAGTGAATCGTGCGCCGGATGAACTCCTGAACCACGGGGTTTTTGGACGCCAGAAACTCGGACGGCGTGGCGACCTCGACAATGCGCCCCTCGTGGAACATGCCGATGCGGTCCGCGATGCGGAACGCGCTGATCATGTCGTGCGTGACGACGACGTTGGTGCACCGCACCTTGGCTTTCAGGTCTTTGATCAGCGAGTCCACGTTGTCGGACATGAGGGGGTCGAGTCCGGTGGTGGGCTCGTCGAAGAGGATAATTTCGGGGCTCATGGCGAGGGTGCGGGCCACGGCGACGCGCTTTTTCATGCCGCCGGAGAGCTCTTCGGGCAGCAGGTCCTGGGCGCCGTCGAGGCCGACGAGGGCCAGTTTTTCGGCGGCGACGCGATCCATCTCTTTCTTGCTCATGAGGCCGCGCTCGCTGAGGCCGAGGATGACGTTTTCGCGCACCGTGAGGCTGTTGAGCAGGGCGGAGAGCTGGAAGACCATGCCGATCCGGTCGCGGAGCTTGAGCAGGTCATTCTTGCGGAGCGTGTCGACGCGCTGGCCCAGGACGTAGACTTCGCCCTGGTCGGGCTTCATGAGGCCCATGATGTGTTTGAAGAGCACGCTCTTGCCGCAGCCGGAGCGGCCGATGACGGCGAAGGTTTCGCCTTTGCGGATGGTGATGTCCAGCCCCCGGAGGACGTGGTTGGAACCGAAACTTTTGTGCAGGCCGCGGACGACAATTTCGTCATTTTCGCTTTGCGGCGGCTGCGGCGGAGGGGCCGAGATGGGGAGGCCGGGGTTCTTCATCGGCTCAACCTGTAACGAAGAAGCGGGTGACGAAGTAGTTGGAGACGAAGATCCAGACGAAGCATTGGACCACGCAGCGGGTGATGGCCTCGCCCACGCCTCTGGCGCCGCCGCGGGTCTGCAGGCCGCGATAGCAGGAGATGGTGGCGATCAACATGCCGAACACCAGGGCTTTGACGAGGCCTTCGGCCACGTCTTCCACGTCCACGGAGCGGAAGACGGAGTCGAAGTAGGAATCGGCCGGGATGTCGAAATAGGCGGAGGCGACGATGAGGCCGCCAAGAATGCCGATGATTTCGGCGAAGACCACGAGGGCGGGGACCATGACGATGCAGGCGGTGAGGCGGGGGACGCAGAGGTAGCGGACGGGGTTGATGCCCAGGGTTTCGAGCGCGTCTATTTCCTCATTGACGCGCATGGTGCCGATTTCGGCGGCGAAAGCGGCGCCCATGCGGCCGGCGACCAGCATGCCGGTGAGGACGGGGCCCATTTCCTTGACCATGCTGAGGGCGACGATGGTGGAGAGCATGGCTTCGGAGCCGTATTCGCGCAGGGCGTAGCCGCTGTGCATGGCGAGCACGATGCCGGTGAAGAGGGCCATCATGCCCGCAATGGGGAGAGACTCGGGGCCCACGCGCACGAGCTGGATGGCGGTGCGGTGGAACTGATGGAGGACGTGGCGGCACAGGAGGATGGTTTCGCTGAAGAGGGCGATCATGCGCCCGGTTTCGTCCGCCATCTGGATGAGCGCGCGTCCCAGGGGTTCTGTCAGTGATTTCATTACCGGCCGCTATCTCCGGGCTTCGCCCAGGGAAACCTTGAAGAGCCACAGAAAACGCAGCTTGTCCTTGCCATCATCCTGCTCCCGGCCGAGGAGGCCGGAGAGAAACGACCATTCCGTGGATGCGCCTCGGGGCGACTCGTCCGAGCGCCGGTCAATACGGATGATCGGTTTGAGCTCGAAGAAGCTTTCGCCCGGCGCGGAGTCTACCCGCAGGAAACGTCCCAGCAGCCGGTGGGTTGCGCGGCCGTCCGGGGTGCGCTGCGCATAGTATAACCTAAACCAGGGCGCCCAGTTCCTCTCCCATCCCCATTTTCTCTTGCCCGGCCAGAGAGAGAGTGTTTCCCACTCCTCGCTGCCGTCGTCGTTTTTCAGGTTGCGGTAGAAGGGCCAGATTTGGAAGGCGCTGTTGGACTTGCCATTCTCCGACTCGGTCTGGTGGTAGTAGAAGGGCACGACCCAGAGGCCGTCCATCTTGTAGTGCAGGGGGCTTTCCTTGGGCGTGACCTTGAAGCGCCAGATGATGGGCCAGAGGATTTCGGTGATCTCGCGCGGGCCCCAATGGGCCCAGGAGTAGATGGGCCAGAAGCGGTAGCCGCGCACGTCGGAGCCGTTGACGCCTTTGTATCTGGCCAGGAAGGGCCAGGGGTAGTGCCAGACTTCGTAGGGTTCCACGCCGCCGGAGAAGTCGCCGTAGCTGGGGGTGCGGTCGATGCGATGGCGGAAGAAGGGCCAGACCCAGGCTTCTTCGTAGCCCATGGGCTCGATGATCTCGCCGTAGAACGGCCAGAACATGTACTCCTTGAACTCCAGGCCGTCGCGGTTCTTGGCCCAGACGTAGTTGTAGAACGGCCACAGGACGAAGCGTTTGTCCATGCGGCCTTCGCTGACGTTGCGGCCGTAGAAGGGCCAGAACTTGAATCCCCGGCCGCCGTTGCGCCATTTGACCGTGCCGATGAAGGGCCAGGGGGTGTCCCACGATTCGGCTTCGTCGCTGGCCTGGTAGATGTAGAACGGCCACGCGACGACACGCACGGTGTCGCGGTCGTACCAGTTGTGGAACAGACCCCAGAACGGCCAGAACATGCGGTCGCTGGTCTTGTCTTCGCCTTTGTAGCGGTACCAGATGAAGGGCAGGAGGAAGAAGCGGGCTTTCTCTTTTTCGCCGGCCGCGGTCTTTTCGGCGTCGTACTGGACGAGGGGGAAGAACCAGATGGCGTCGTACAGCGGCGAGAGGCGGCTGAAGCCGAAGGGCCAGGGCATTTCTTCCTGGGTCTCCGGCTTCAGCTTGTCCGTGATGCGGTTGTAGAAGGGGCGGACAAAGAGGCTCTTGTCGGTGTCGGAGTTGCGGACTTCGAAGAGGGGGCCCAGGACTTCGACGACGCGCTCGCCCTTTTCCGGGTCGCGGGCGACATAGACGAAAGGCCACAGGTCGAAGTCGGGCTTGGTGTCCGCGGCGAGGGCGGGCAGGGCGGCCAGAAGAGCCAAGGCCGCGGCCAGAAGCGCGCCGCCTTTGGCGACGTGACGGCCGCGGCTCATCCCTGGGTCTCGCATGGTCGTCGCGTTTCTCCTCTGGCGGTTTGTTTGCGGGTTGTCCTTTTGCGGACGCGGGGGATGCAACCCCGGCCCTCGGCTGGC
>CAYYEE010000255.1:0-6589 GCA_964470775.1 uncultured Planctomycetota bacterium
TTGGACGCCCCCCCTTCCTCAAGCACAAACACCCTCCGCCCCTCCCGGCGGAAAGCCATGCCGCACACGGGGCAGCGGTAGCTGAAGAACTCCTTGCGCGCCCGCGCCAGCTCCCGCTCCTCGGGACTCAGCGTGTCGCACGCCCCGTTCCACCCGCACCGGCACATCGGCAGGCCGCCGCGCAAGTACATCGTCATGCCCACGCACGCCGACACGCACATCAGCAAAGCGCACAGCGCCGCGCAGCCCGCCAGCAACCCCAGAAACACGCCGGCGATCGCCGGAATGCCGTTGAACTGCGCCACCAACGCCCCTGTCACGGGCGATAAAAGCAAAACACAGACTGCTCCGGCCCTCGCCAAGCGCAAGTCACACCCTCCCCCGCGCCAGTCAACGATCAAACATTTTGCAGAGTTTGCCAGAACTCCGCTTTTGTGGCAACCCTTGCCGGCGTCATGCCTTTAGCTATAATATCGTCTCGGTCCTGCTTGGAGCGTATGCCTTGGCCCAACCCCGTCCGCCCGCGCCCGTCAGGCCCATTCTGGGCATGTTGGCGCGCCAACCCGAGTGGTTCGACACAGCCCTCGAAAAGGTCTGCGCTCGCTGGGGCCAGCCCGACCTGCAAAGCGAAGCCCTTCCGTTCACCTTCACTGACTACTACAACCGCGAGATGGGCGCCGGCCTCCTGCGGAAGTTCTACTCCTTCCCCATCCCCCTCGACCCCTCCGAGCTGGCCGCCGTCAAGGTCTGGACCAACACCGTCGAGCAACAGCTCGCCCACGAGATATCAAGCCCATTCCACCGCCCCGTCAACCTCGACCCAGGCTACGTCAACGACAGCAAGCTCATCCTCGCCAGCGCCAAGGACTACTCCCACCGCATCTACCTGTCCCAAGGCATCTACGCCGAGGTCACCCTCATCTTCCGCCAAGGCGCCTGGCGCGCCCTGCCGTGGACCTATCCCGACTACCAAACCCCCGCCTACCACGAGTTCTTTGCCCGGGCCAGACGCCGCTACCTGGACCTGGCGCGACAGCGGAGAAACGCGACATGCAGGTAAGCCAGGGATCCTTTGGCCGCGTCCTGATCGCGCGCCTCGAACACGGCGACGCCGTCGTCCCCTCCATCATCCAGGCCGCCCAGCAGCACAACGTCCGCCACGCCGTGGTGTGGCTGCTCGGCGCGGCAAGCCAAGGCGCGCTGGTCGTCGGACCCCGCAAGACCGAAATCCCGCCCGAGCGCTGGCTTGTCGACTTCTCCGAAGGACGGGAGTTGGTCGCCACAGGCACGCTCTTCCCCGCCGGCGGCCAGCCCTCGCTCCACCTCCACGCCGCCACCGGCCGCGGCGAAACCACGCTCACCGGCTGCGTCCAGCCCCAGACCCAGTCCTTTCTCGTCGTCGAAGTTGTCATCGCCGAGATTCTCGGCATTTCCGCGGAGCGCCGCCCCGACCCCTCCGGACGGTTCAAACTGCTCGAACTCGCACCGGCGCCCGCCTGACCCCGCGCGCCGGCCGCGCCATCTTCCCCAAGGAGACTCCATGGAAACGACGCTCATCATCCTAAAACCCGACGCCATCCAGCGCCGTCTCACCGGACGCATCATCGCCCGCTTCGAGGACAAAGGCTTCCAGATCGTAGGCATGAAGCTCGCCCGTCTGCCCGAGGCCACCCTGCGCGCCCACTACGCCGCCCACCAGGGCAAGCCCTTCTACGAGCCCCTTGTCCGTTACATGAGCAGCCAACCCGTTCTCCTGCTCGCCGTCCGCGCCAAGAACGCCATCGCCATCGCCCGCGCCATGATGGGCAAGACCTTCGGGTGCGACGCCGCCCCCGGAACCATCCGGGGCGACTACGCGGTCAGCAACCGCTTTAACCTTATCCACGGCTCCGACAGCCCCGAAGCCGCGGCCAAGGAAATCTCGCTTTTCTTCGGCCCCGGCGAAATCCACGAAACCCCCGACAGCCAGGAACCGTGGATCTACGACATGTCAACGGGCGAGAGAGTGTAGCTCATCCGGCCCGTCTGACTTGTCCGGCCCGCCAGATTCGTCCGGCCTGTCCAGCCGCCGCCCTCACCCCGCGCCCATCCTCCATCCCCTCCGGCGATTGTAGACAATCGCCGGCCGGAACTCTGCGGACAGCGTGTGCTCTTCCCGCGCCCGGCGCAACGCCGCCAGGTCCAGCGTCGCCACCAGCATGCCCTCGCGCTTGCCAGGCCCGCTCAGCGCCGCCACGCGCCGCCCCCGCCAGTCCATCACCAGCGCCCCGCCGCAGTAGCTCAGTTCCTCCTCCTCGCACGGTTGCTCGCTCAGCCCCGCGCTGTTCACCCCAGCCACAAAACAGCAGCAGTCCCTCGCGAACAGCGGCCACCGCTCCATTCGCCACTTTACAAAGCCGCGGCGGGAGTTGCCGTAAGGTCTCAACACACTGGCGTGCGGCGCAAACACTACCTCCGCCCCTCGGAGAGAGAGCAGGTGAACCATCTCGAACCGCGTCGCGTCAGCGCAGGTGGCCACCCCAAGCGCGCACCCCGCCACTTCGAAAACCGGAAACAGCTCCCCAGGCGTGTACCGTTGCGCCTCGCCAGTGACCAAGTTCACCTTGCGCATAGCCCCGGCCCGGCCGTTCGGACCCGTCACGAGAGTCGTGTTGAAGAGACGTTCCTTCCTTCGCTCCACAAACGGCGCCCCGATCCACACTCCGCGCTCCCGCGCCCACCGGTCCACGCGGCTCAGCGCCGCCGCTCGCAACGTCAGCGTCTCAGAGTCGTTATACGTCCAGCCCGTGATCGAAAACTCCGGAAACCCAACAAAGCCAGGTCGCTTCTTCATGGCGCGGTCCAGCCATCGCTCCATCCGGTCCATGTTATCCGCCAGCCGCCCCACCTCGTGGCGCATCGAGATCAGCGCCACCCGCAGCTCCGCTGCTTCCGCCGCCATAGCCGCCCTCCCGCAAGCCCTCCGTCCCGCCGGCTCCACCCTTGCGCCGCTCCCGCGTCAAACGCCGCCGGCCAATCCCTCGCGCCACGCGCCAGGCGCGCGCCCAGCGCCCGGTTCCCTATTGACTGCTGCCACGATGGCGGGCATAGTAACGCACACGCGGAGCGCGCACAAGACGCGACTTGCGCTCCATTCCCCAAAAATCAGGAGGCCACATTTGAGGCTCCAGTGTTGGCTCGAAAGCGCCTTGCGCCGCATCTATCCCTCCGACGCGCCGCGCAGCGCCAGGACCCTCCGCCTCGACATGGCCCGCGGCGAACGCGCCGCCTTCCAAGTGGCCATGCGCACGCCTGAACCCGTCCCCTTCGAGACCGTCGTCTCAGTCGAAGCTCCCAAGCCCCTGGCCGTCACCGTGCGCCGCGTTGGCTACGTGCCCGTGCCCCACGTCAACGTCAACACCCCGCCCGAGGAAACCGAGGGTCTCGGCCGCCTGCCAGGCTACGCGCCGGATCCGCTCTGGCCCGAAGACCGCCTCCTGCTCCCCCCCGGCCAGACCCACGCCTTCTGGATCTCCGTCGACGCCCCCCCTGACGCCAAGCCCGGCCCCGCCGAAATCTTCGTGACGGTCCAGCCCGCTAACCGCCCCTCCGCCACGCTTAAGGCCACGGTCCACGTCTCGCCCGTCACGCTCCAGCCACGCCGCGACTTCCACATGACCCACTGGTTCTACGCCGACGCCATCTGCGACTGGCACAAGCTCGACGCCTTCGAGGAAGCCTTCTGGCCCATCTGCGAGCGCTACATGCGCAACTACGCGGAACACGGCAACGACACCATCTACGCGCCCGTCTTTACGCCGCCCCTGGACGGTGTCAAACGCCCCACCCAGCTCCTCGGCGTCCGGCGCCTGGGCAAGGACCGCTACGCCTTTGACTGGCGCCAGACGCGGCGCTGGGTGGCCACGGCCCAGCGCCAGGGCCTTACCCACTTCGAGTGGACCCACCTCTTCACGCAATGGGGCGCCGCCAACGCCATCCGCGTCTACGAAGGCCCCAACAGAGACGAGCGCCTGCTCTGGCCGGCCGAAACACCCGCCACCTCGCCCACCTACCGCGCCTTCCTCGCCCAGTTCCTCCCCGCGCTCCACCGTTTCCTGCGCCAGGAAAAACTGCTCGATCGTTCCTTTTTCCACGTCTCCGACGAGCCCCACGGCGACGCCCACATCGAGAACTATCGCAACGCCAGAGCCATGCTCCGCGAGCTGGCGCCGTGGATGAAGGTCATGGACGCTCTCTCCGACATCCGCTTCAGCCGCCAGGGCCTGACCGACATGCCCATTCCCTCCATCCAGACCGCCCTGCAGTTCCGCGCCGAAAACATCCCCTGCTGGGCCTATTTCTGCTGCGGCCCAAGAGGCAAGTACCTCAACCGCCTCATGGACACGCCCCTAGCCAAGCTGCGCGGCGCTGGCTGGCTCTTCTGGCGCCATCGCTTCCTTGGCTTCCTGCACTGGGGGTACAACTACTGGTATAAGAGACAGTCCCGCCAGATGATCGACCCCTTCACCGTGTCCGACGCTCTCCACTGGCCAGGCTGGCCCCACGGCGACACCTTCGTCGTCTACCCAGGCCCCGACGGCCCCCTCGACTCCATCCGCTGGGAAACCTGGCGCGCCTCCATGGACGACTACCGCCTGCTCCAAACGCTGGACGTCGCCCCGGATGGCCCTCTGATGGAGCCCTTCAAGAGCTTCGAGGACTACCCCAAAACCGAGGCTTGGCTCACAGCGGCCCGCCGCAAGCTCCTGGCGCCGCGCCGGCGGTAGCGCCGCATGTCCAACCCGGCGTCGCAACCGTCCATCCGGCCCCTCCCGTCCGCAGCGTCCGTCTCCCCTATGACTGCGCCCCCGCATCCTTCAGCGACGGGAACCGGTACTGCCGCGGGTACCCATAGACCTTGCTCATCAGGTCCAGGACATCCTCGGCCGTAATCTCGCGCGTGTTCGCGTCAATGATGCGCACACTGTCCGTGCTCGGCGTCGTAGCCCACAGGTCCTCAAACCGCTCGTCGCGGAACAGCAGCGGCGGCTCCAGCCGGTACGGCTTTACCGAGTTGATGAGACCCACGCTTTCCCTCGCCGCGGCCCGGATCATGGCCCGCGCCTTCTCCGGCGTCCACGACAGCGCCGACTTGCGCGACAGCCCCCGCTTCACCGCCACGGTCTTGATGCCAGGCACAAGCGCCTCGATCTCGCGACAGGCCAGCTCCTCGCCGCTCACAAACACCATGGGCACGCCGAAATGGCCCGCGATCAGCGCCTGCAAACCCATCTCCCCGATCGAGACGCCGTTCACCGACCAGTCCTTGATGGAGCAGGACATCGTGTGGTAATTCGTGGCCGGCGGCGAGCACGCCTTGGCGTGCGCGCCCACCAGCGCCGTCGCCGCGCACGTCTCGTCCAGACACGGCAGCCACACCGGCCGCTCCAAGCCGTGAATGATCTGCGCGCGCGGGTCCAGCCGCTCAAAGTCAATCGTATACCCTGCGCCGTGGCCGTCATTGACGACCACCTCGCTCGCCCCCCCCTCAAAGAACCCCTCAATCGCCGCGTTGACCTCCCCCGTCAACAGCCGCCGCATCCTCATCCGCGTCTCGTGGTTGTCCAGCGTGTCAATCGTGCGGTTCTCAAACTGCGTCACACCCGCCACGCCCTCAAGGTCCGTCATCAGGTATATCTTCATCTCAAGCCCTCACCGTACACGCGCCCACCTCCACGCTCGCGCCTTCGCGCCCTGGATTCCTCAAAAACAGCCCCATTCTACAGCCCCACCCCGCCACGTCAAGAAGCCGAATAATGTGGCCGCTGATCCTGAAACGCCATCGCGCCGGTCCGCCGCTTCACCGCCGCCATCTCCCGCGTCTTGTCCAGGTTCGCAAGCGCACAACCTGCTGGCTTGACGCAGGTTCGTGTGTCCGGTTGCCTGCGTCAGAGTCCGACCCCGCTTTTCATCCACCCCAATTCTCAGGTCCATCGCCTTCCCTCCGCCAAGCAAACCCGCGGCGAGTTGCTCATTGACGCGCGCCAGGCTGGCGCTTATCATTCAACTTCGACTTGGCTCGGCCTCTGTCCCCTTTCCCGGCGCAGGCAGTCTTCATGTTCCCCGAAATCACGACTCCCACCCTCAGCCGCGGCCTTACAGGCGCTCTCCTCATCCCCACTGGCCTCATCCTCCTTTTCATGGGCTGGCGGCTCTATCGCGTGGTCCTCGTGGCCGCGGGCGTCTTGGCCTCTGGCCTCGCAACGTGCTGGCTCACCCAGGCCCAGGGCCGCTGGGTCATGATGGCCGCGTCCGTCGCCGCCGGGCTGGCCGGAGGCGGCCTGGCCTTCCGCTTCGAGCGCTACGGCGTTTTCCTCATGGGCGGAGCGGCCAGTGGAGCGGCTATGCTGGCCCACGAAGCCTACTTCACCAACAGCCACAGCCTCTACTTCGCCGCCTTATCCTGCTTCCTGCTCGGCGGGTCGCTGGCCGTCGTGTTCTGGAGACCCGCCGTCGTCTTCGTGCTCTGCGCCGCGGGCGCGGTCTTTGTCGAGCGAGGCGCGCTGCTGCTGCTCGCCTCGCTTCAGCCCGGCCTGGCTCACACCGTCAC
>CAYYEE010000256.1:0-6585 GCA_964470775.1 uncultured Planctomycetota bacterium
GCCACCTCGTTGGGCTTGCGCCTCTGCGCTTTGGCCGCGTTGAAGCAGGGGAAGCAGTAATCGCCCATCTTCGGGTTCGGCGGCGTGGTGAGCGTCTGAGCCACTTCGGCCGGCGCCAGACCCGCCGCCGCGCCGACCCGCGCCGCAATGTCCTCAACAAATGGATTCGCCATGTTCAACTCCCGCGCGCAGACCGCGCGCCCGTCCCCTACGCCAGGGCCGGCCGCGCGAAGAACTCATCAAAAAACCGCACCGCCTCGGCCGCGTCGGCGGCCAGCCGCAACGCCCCGCCACACCACGCCGGCGCCTGAGGCCCAGGGCACATCATCGTCACCAGCGGACGCCAGAATTCCCCTACCAACGCCAGTGGCTTGATCTCGCACTGGCGCTTGTGCAGCATCTCCCACGCCACGGCCGCCTCGGCCAGCGTGCCGGTCCCGCCAGGCAGAACCAGCACGGCGTCGCCCAGGTCCAGCATCACCCGCGTCCGCTCCCAGAAATCCCCGGCCCGGCGCTCCTCGTCGACAAAGGCGTTGGCCCGCTTGCCGAAAGAGCCCAGCGTCACGCCAATGACACGCGCCCCAGCCTCGCGCGCGCCTCGCGCCGACGCCTCCATCACGCCGCCCAATCCGCCGTTCACCAGGTCGAAGCCCGCGCGGCCCACCAGCCGCCCCGCCTCCAGCGCCGCCTCATAGGCCGCCGAGCCCGGCCGCGCCTGTGAAGAGCCGAACAGCGTCACCTTGGGCCTCATGCCGCGCCTCCCGCCGCTGGTTTCTTCTCCGTGTGCGGCAAAAACGCCGCCAGGACGCTCGTCAGCGCTGGCGCCGACACGGCCAGAACCGTCAAGGCCATCCGCTCGCCATGCACGTCCGCGATCCGCCCCCACACCGGCAGCAGCAGCGACGCCAGCCCCCACGTCACACCCAGCGTGATACCGCTGGCCAGAGATTGATTGCGGGGCAGGTATTCCTGGCCCAGCACCACGTTGACCGAGTGGCCCGCCCAAAGCAACAGCGCGCCCACGACCAGCAGCGCTGTCGAGACCCAGCCGCTTGTCCGGAGAAACCCCAGCAGCGGGGCGACGCTCAACAGAGTACTAGCCACGAGAATGGGCTTGCGCGGCATGTAATCGGAGAGATGGCCACCCACCAGCGCGCCCAGCGACCCGAAAAAGAGAAACACCGACACCACCAACCCCGCATGTTTCAGGTCCATGCCAAGCTCGTGCAACGCATAGAAGGAAAGATAGGTCGCGAAGCCGGCGATGGCCACGTTGCGCGCGGTCATATGCGCCACGAGCAGAACGAAGGCGCCCTTGCGCGTGGGCTCGCGCAGCCGTTCCGCGCCTGCCCGCCGGCTCGGTCCTGTCTCTCGAACGAGGAAAAGCACCGGCGCCACGCAGACGAACCCGACCGGAATCGCCCACACCGTGGCATGCAGCCCCCAACGCCCCACCACAAGTCCAAGCAGAGCCGGCCCCAGCATGACGCCAAAGTTGCCGATGGAGGTGTAGATGGAAAGGACGGTTCCCTTGCGCCCGCCGGCCGCGGAAGCCGCCAGTGACACGCCGGCCGGGTGGTAACAACACAAACCCACCGCCGGCCCCATCAAGAGCAACACCACCGCCATGTAGCTGCCCGCCAGCCCCAGACAGCTCGCCCCGGCCACGGTGGCCAACAGCCCGCCCAGCAGCAGCGCCTTGCGGCTGGCCAGGTCGCAGACGTGGCCCAGCACAGGCTGGCCGATGCAGCTCACCACGTTGAACACCGCCAGCGCCAGGCCCGCCTCGGCCTTGCTGAACGACAGCGCCGCCGAGAGCGCGGGCATGAGCACGATGTGGAAGCTGACAAAGCCATCGCCCAGCAGATGACTCCACGCCAGCGCCCAAACCTGCGGCCAGTCCGGCCCCTCCGCTCCGACGGCCGGCGTCTGTTCATTCGCCGCTGTCGAGGCCGGCCGCCCGCCATCCTTGAGTTCACAAACCGTCGCCGCGCCGCCCATCCGCGTCTCCGCCACAAAAGAGCGCGGGCGAGGCGAGCCTCGCCCTGCGCCTTCGGTCCTCAGTCTTCAGGCTTCCGTCTCCAGCCCTCATCCCTCAGAACTTCATCTTGGCCAGCCGGTCCGCCGCCTTCTTCGTTTCCTCGATGGTCGGCACGAACGCGAAGCGCACATAGCCTTCGCCCGGGTTCTGGCCATCGGCTGTGGGGCTGCTGATCCACGAGCCCGGCGTGGTGACAATCGCGACCTCGGGCGCCAGCAACCGCGTGGCGAACTCCACCGAGGTCATGCCCTTGGGCACGCGCTGCCACAGATAGATGGTCCCTTCGGGGGTGCAATCGGGCAGGCCGGCCTTCTTGAGCCCGGCCGCCAGGATGTCGCGCTTGGTCCGGTATTCCTCGCGGAAGGCGTCCACGTGCTTCTCGTCGGACAGCGCGGCCACGGCGCCGTCCTGGATAAACGTGGCCGTGCCCGAGTCGATGTTCGTCTTGACCTTCTTGAAGATGTCCACGGCGCGGGAATCGCCCGCGACCCAGCCGACGCGATAGCAAGTCATGGCCGATCGCTTGGACAGGCTGAACACGGCCAGCACGCCTTCCTTGGTGACGTTCAGAATGCTCGGCGGCGGCTCGGGCGTGTAATAGAGGTCGATGTACGCCTCGTCCGAGCAGATCAGAATGTCGTTGTCGTGCCCGAACTTCACCACGTCCTTGAGCACGCTCAGCGGCGCCACGCGGCCGCTGGGGCTGTTAGGATAGTTGATCCACATCATCACCGCAGCCTTGCGCACGTCAGCCGGAATGGCTTTCAGATCGGGCAGAAAGCCGTTGGCCGCGGTCAGCGGATAGAACCAGCTCTTGCCCTCCGCGAACAACGTGCCGCGCGCGTAGGGCGGGTAGCCCGGCGTGGGGCTGATGACCACGTCGCCGGGGTTGACGAACCCCTCGTGCAGGTTGAACACGGCCTCCTTGGACCCCATGGTGGAGGCGATCTCCTTCTTGGGGCACACATCCACGCCGAAGCGCCGCTTCATCCAGTCCGCGCACGCCTGGCGGAACTCCGGAGCGCCTACGTAGCTGGGATAGCCTGCGCGCGCCCGGGTGTCCACAGCCGCCTGGGTCGCCCGGCGCACCAGTTCCGGCGTCGGCGCCGTGGGATCGCCCACGCCGAAATCGATCGGCGTAATGCCCTTGGCCTTCAGCTTCTCCACCTCTTCGTCCACAGCCGCAAAAGCATACGCCCCGATGGACTGCACCCTCTTGGAAGCCGCGATATTCACTCTCATTTTTCCTTTCACGCCGCCGCTGGGACCTCTTCCGTCCGTCGCTCACACTCGACCTCAGTCGTTCCGCGCGCTCTTTGCGCCTCAGCGCCAGATCGCCGCTGCGTCTTCGCCTTGGCCGGTTCGCCATCAAAGCAAAAGGCCGCCCGCCCGGTGGGCGGGCGGCCTCCAAGCCGCGTAGCTTGCGCGGCTACTTCTTCGACGCCTTCTTCGCAGCCTTCTTCGCGGCCTTGGGAGCAGCCTTCTTGGCCGGAGCCTTGGCCGCTTCCTCAATCGCCGCGTGCGCGGCGGCCAGACGCGAGATCGGCAGGCGGAACGGCGAGCAGCTCACGTAGTTCATGCCCACCCGATGGCAGAACTTCACGGACTCGTAGTCGCCGCCGTGCTCGCCGCAGATGCCGACCTTCAACTTCTCGCGCGTCGAGCGGCCGCGCTCGATACCCATCTGGATCAACTGGCCGATGCCTTCCTGGTCCAAAGTCTGGAACGGGTCTTCCGGCAGAAGCTTCTTGGCGAGGTAATCGCCCAAGAATCCGCCGATGTCGTCGCGGCTGAAGCCGAAGCCCATCTGGGTAAGGTCGTTCGTGCCGAACGAGAAGAACTCCGCGGTCTCGGCCATCTTGTCGGCCGTCAACGCCGCGCGCGGAATCTCGATCATCGTGCCGACCATGTAATCGAGCTTCTTGAGGTTGTACTTCGCCTTCACCTCGGCCGCCACCTTCTCCACGATCTTCTTCTGGTCGTCGAGCTCGCTCTTGACGCAGGTGACGGGGATCATGATTTCGGGCAGCACGTTCTTGACGCTCTTGTCCACGGCCAGCTCCGCGGCCGCTTCCAGGATGGCCCGCACCTGGCACTCGGTGACCTCGGGATAGGTGACGCCCAGGCGCACGCCGCGGTGCCCCATCATGGGGTTGCTCTCGCGCAGGCCCTCAGCCCGCTTGGAGAGCTGCTCCATGGAGATGCCCAGCGCGTTGGCCAGCTCCCGCAAGTGTCCTTCGGCGTGCGGCACGAACTCATGCAGCGGCGGGTCGAGCAGGCGGATGGTCACCGGGTAGCCGGCCATGGCCTGCATGGTGGCCTTCATGTCCGCCTTCATGAACGGGAAGAGCTCGTCCAGAGCCTTGCGGCGCTCCTCGACCGTGCTTGACGCGATCATCTTGCGCAGCAGGAACAGCGGCTGGTCGGAGCCTTCGCCGTAGAACATGTGCTCGGTGCGGAACAGGCCGATGCCCTCGGCGCCAAAGGCGATGGCGCGCGCCGCGTCGGCCGGCGTGTCCGCGTTGGCGCGCACGCCCAGCTTGCGGAAGCTGTCCACCCACTTCATGAACTGGCTCAGCTTCTCGTTCTTCTCCAAGTCCGGCGCCACGAGCGGCAACTGGCCCTGATACACCTTGCCGGCCGTGCCGTTGAGCGTGATCCACTCGCCTTCCTTGATCTCCACGCCGCCGACCTTCATCACCTTGCGGTCCATGTCAATCTCGACCGCGGCGCAACCCACGATGCAGCACTTGCCCCAGCCGCGCGCCACCAGGGCCGCGTGGCTAGTCATGCCGCCCTTGGCCGTCAAGATGGCCTGGGCCGCGTGCATGCCATGCACGTCCTCGGGGCTCGTCTCGTTGCGGACCAGGATGACCTTTTCCTTCAGTTCCTTGCCGCGGCGCGCGGCCTCGTCGGCCGTGAAAACCACCACGCCGTGCGCGCCGCCGGGACCAGCCGGCAGGCCCTTGGCCAGCGGCGTCGCTTCGCGCTCGGCCTTCGGGTCCACCATGGGCAGCAGGCACTGGATCAGCATATCCGGCTTCACGCGCATCACGGCTTCCTGCTTCGTGATGAGTTTCTGGTTGGCCATGTCCACCGCGATGTTCACCGCGGCCACGCCCATGCGCTTGCCCACGCGGCACTGCAGCATGAACAGCTTGCCCTCCTCGATGGTGAACTCGATATCCAGCATGTCGCGGTAGTGCTTTTCCAGCTTGGTCTGGATGTCGTTGAGCTGCTTGTAGGCCTTGGGCATGGCCTTTTCCAGGCTCACCAGATTCGCGGTGTGATCGGTCTTGCCGGCTTCGTTGACAGGCAGCGGCGTGCGGATGCCGGCCACCACGTCCTCGCCCTGCGCGTTGGGCAGCCACTCGCCGAAGAACATGTTCGCGCCCGTGGCCGGATCGCGGGTGAAGCCCACGCCCGTGGCGCTCGTCTCGCCCATGTTGCCAAACACCATGGTCTGCACGTTGACCGCCGTGCCCCAGTCGTCCGGAATCTTCTCGATGCGGCGGTACTCGATGGCGCGCTTGCCATTCCAGCTTTGGAACACCGCGCTCACGCCGCCCCACATCTGGTCCATGGGTTCGTCCGGGAACGGCTTGCCCAACACTTCCTGCACCTTGGCCTTGAACTGCTCGGCCAGTTCCTTCAGGTCGTCGGCGGTCAGGTCCGTGTCGCCCGTCACGCCGCGGCGTTCCTTCATCTCGTGCATCAATTTCTCGAGCTGCTGCCGGATGCCCTGGCCTTGAGCGGGCTCGATGCCGGCGGCCTTCTCCATCACCACATCCGAGTACATCATGATGAGCCGGCGATAGGCGTCGTACACGAACCGGGGGTTGTTCGTCTTGGCGATCATGCCCGGAATCGTCTTGGTCGTCAGGCCGACGTTCAGGATGGTTTCCATCATGCCGGGCATGGAGGCGCGGGCGCCCGAGCGCACGGACACCAGCAGGGGGTTGGCCGGGTCGCCGAACTTCTTGCCCATCAGCTTCTCGACCTTGTGGAGGGCGTCCTCGACCTCCTTCACCAATTCCTTGGGATAGCCCTTCTTCGCGTAGTTCTCCTTGTAGTATTTGGTGCAAACCTCGGTCGTAATCGTGAAGCCCGGAGGCACCGGCAATCCCAGGTTCGCCATTTCCGCCAGGTTGGCTCCCTTGCCACCCAGCAGGTTCTTCATGTCCGCCTTGCCTTCGGCCTTGCCCCCGCCGAAGAAATAGACATACTTGTTCGCCTTCGCCATCTACCCTTCTCCTTACCAAGAAAACCCTGAAAGGGTCGCTAAGAACCTGTTCAGAACACGCCAGCCCCGAAGAGACGGTCTGGCCCGACAAAGTAACATAAGGTAGCAAAAAGCCCCCATACATTCAAGGGCAAAACCCGGCCGTGACGCCTGTTCCGCCTTGATTTGCCTCCGTTTTTCGCTAAAATAGCCCTATCGCTTGCTGCCCATCCGGGTAACTCGTCCCCGTCCCACAGGCCCCGCAGGACCACTGGTCCTATCCGCTGCCCAGAGAGGCTCCTATGACTGCCCAGCCATCCCC
>CAYYEE010000257.1:0-6581 GCA_964470775.1 uncultured Planctomycetota bacterium
CGGACCAAGCCGAAATTTTGCCCGAAGTTGTCGCGATCGGCCCGCGGGAAAAACACGGCCTCCGTGTCGAAGACGACCCAATCCATGATCCGCAGCTTATCCGGCGGCCCGCGTTTGGTCTGCCAGCGCGAGCGGAGGCCGACGCTAAGCTTCTGGGTCTTGTCCAGGGCGTCGACTTCGTCATTCTGGATGTACTTGTCCGGGTCCTCGCTGACGTAGGGGAGGTTGTGGTACTCGGCTTTGGGCGTGAGGATGTGACGGACACGGTCAACGTCGAAGAGCTTGCTCTGGACTTCGTAGGTGCGGTAGAGGGTTGTGCTGGCGCGCGCGCCGAAGCCGGCGGCGCCGCGGAAGCTGGAGGTGTCGGAATCGGCTTCCTTGTTCCAGGCCGTGGCCTGGCCTTCGACGAACGGGGAAAGAACGGCGGGGCCGGCGGTGAAGGGAAGCGCGAGTTCGTGGGCGCTGTTGAAGCGCAGAACGTCTTTGGCGTTGTCGTTGATATTCGGGTCGTCTTGCTCGCTGTAGAGGAGGCGAAGGTTGGAGAAGTCGGTGTCGTGGGTCCAGACGAGGCCGGAGCCGCCGATGGGCTGGGCGACTTGGTGGTAGGACACGGAGGGGCGGCGCTCGACAACGTAGTCGAAGTCGTTGAGGCGCGTCTTGTAGATGGCCATGAAGGCGCTGTTGTCTTGGAGCCGGCGCAGGTAGCCGTAGGTCTCCTGCTCCTTGCCGTTGTCGTATTCGTCGCGGAAATAAGTGCGGAGGAAGTTGTAGTCGCTGGATTTGCTGACCTCGCCGTCGAAGCGCCAGTGGTCGGAGAGGAACTCGCGGTGGCGCATAAGGAAGCGGTAGCGGTCGCGGTCGGTGACGGGGACGCCGGAGTCGTCATAGTCGGCGTTGTCGCGGATGCCGTAGTACTGAATCTGGCCAAAGCGGTCGGGGGTGTCGTAGTCGAAGACGGGGCCGTAGCCGGCGCCGCGCTCGGCGTAATAGTCCATGCGCCATGTGAGATCGCTCCAGTTGTTGGCGTAGAAGCCGAGGTCGTAGAGGTCGAGGTCCGTCTGGACCGTGGCGCCGAAGTACTTGCGGGAACCGAGACGGACGGAGCGGATAAGCCAGCCTGGGTCGCGGATATCCTTCTGCAGGTAGGGCCAGTAGAGGATGGGGATGTCGCCGGCGTAGAAGACGTTGTGCCAGCCGGCGACGACGAGGGAGTCGCGGTCCTTTGGGCGGCCGGGCTCGGCGGTGGAGGCCGGGGCCGCGGACTGGGCGAACTCGAGGTCATCGGGGGCGAGGGGCGGCGCGGGGGCGGCCGCGGCGGGGGCTTGGCTTTCGGCTGGCGCCGGGGCGAGGGGCGCGGGCCGCGTGATGCTGACGTTGTGTCCCTGCAGGCGCCAAGGGGGATCGCCGTACGTGCTGGTGGTGACGGAGGCGTCGGGGGCGGCGTAGCGCTCCGCGGAGACCTGGCGCGCTTCGGGGATATGGAAGGTGGCGTTGATGCCCGGACCGACGTTGAAGAAGCGCACGCGGCTGTTCTGCACAAGGCCGATGTGGTCGAGGTCGTTGAGGTAGAGGCGCTGGCTGTGGACGACGGAGGCGCCGGCGATGAGGGTGACGGCGCCTTCGGCGTAGACGCTCTCGAAGACGGGGGAGGCGTCGGGACGCGGCGCGCGGACTTTGAAGTAGATGGCGTCGGCGCGGACGACATACTCTTTGTAGGCGATCTCGACGTTGCCGGACATGAGCACGGCGAAGCCCTGGGGCCGGGCTTCGGCGAGGAGCCGGCCGGCGCGGTAGGCGAGGTCGCGAGGGAGGATGCCGTGGAGCGTGGTGGGGGGCGCGGGTTCGGCGGGGATTTCGGGATAACGCCGGACCAGGGCGGCGCGGAAGATGGCGTCTTCGGGCGGTGAGGCGAGGCGTTCGGGCGTGACATCGCAGATCAAGCCGCCGCGCGACGCGATGCGGACATAGGGGTCTTCGAGGCTGGAGCGGGAGCCGGGGGTGGAGACGGTGGCGCGTCCCCGGGCGCAGACGTCGATGATCGCCGGATCGCCAGGTTTGAACCAAGCGGTGAGGACGTCGCACTCGACGCGGTTGGGTCCGCTGGCGACGACGGCGCCGCCCTGGAGGCGGAAGACCGTGAAGGGGCCTTCGGTCCAGGCGGTGGCGCCGGCGGCGGAGAGGCGAATGGGGACGGCAGTCAGGCCCAGGTCAAGGGCGGGCGCCTCGGGCGCCATTTTTTGACGGGCCTTCCAGGAGAAGGGGTTCTGGGGCGTGTCCTGGGCGGAGACAAACGCGGCCAGGACGAGGATCAGGGCGAGAGCGGCGCAGGCGAGGCTTGCCGGAGCGCAGGAGCGCGAGGGGGACATGCCTGGTCCGGCGTTCATGATTCGATGACCTCGGTGGGGGTGAGATGGAAGCGGCCGGCCTCGATTTCCTTGAGGGTGATGTCCACAAGAGCTGGGTCGAACTGGCGGCCCGCGCCTTGCCGGAGCTCTTGGGCGACTTCGGCGAGGCTCATCTCCTCGCGATAGGGCCGGCGCGAGGTCATGGCGTCAAAGGCGTCGGCGACGGCCAGAACGCGGGCGAGGTGGGGGATGGCCTCGCCGGCGAGGCCGTCGGGGTAGCCGCTTCCGTCCCACCGCTCGTGGTGGTGGCGGACGATGCGGGCTATCTCCTCGGCGGCTTCGACTTTGGAGACGATCTCTCCGCCGACGACCGGATGCTGGCGGATGCCTTCGCGCTCTTCGTCGGTGAGCTTGCCGGGCTTGCGCAGGATGTCGCCTTCGACGGCGATTTTGCCGACGTCGTGGAGGAGGCTGGCGAGTTCGAGAGTCTGGCGCTCCGTTTCGGGGAGGTCGATGGCGCGGGAGATTTTGAGGGCGTAGGTGGTGACGCGCAAGGAGTGGCCTTTGGTGTCTTCGTCCTTGGCTTCGATGCTGGCCACCAAGGCGCGCACGGTGCTGTACAACATGCGCCGGACCTGGCGGACGAGGCGGGTGCGCTCGATGGCGATGCCGGCCTGCTTGCCGACCGCGGCGAGGAGTTCGAGGTCGCGGCGGGAGAAGGCGCTGGGGTTGCGGATGCGGTCGACGTAGATGACGCCGTAGACGGTTTCGAGGCTCTCGACCGGGACGCACATGACGGAGTGGATGCTCTGCTCGATAACGCTGCGGGCCTGGCCGTATTGCTCGTCGTTCATGGCGTTGACGCGCATGATGCTGACCCGGCGGCTGAGGCACTCCTGGGTGACGGTGGTGCTGAAGGGGAGGCCTTTGCCGCGGCGCAGGGCTTTGGGCCGCTGGCAGACCACTTCCATCTCGGCGTCCTTGCTGGGGATGACGAGAAGGAAGCCGCGGTCGGGCGTGATGACCTCGAAGATGGCGTCGAGGATGCGTTCGTAGAGCTGTTCCTGGCTGGTCTCGGCGTTGATGAGGTTGCCGACTTTGTAGATGGTGGCCAGGTCGCGCTGGACGCGGCGGAGTCCTTCGATGGATTGGGACTCCGGGGCGGGGCGCATGAGGTCGGTGTCGTCAATGTGGAGCCGCTCGAAGACTTCGCCGGCTTCGGCTTGAACCGTAACGGCTTGGGAGCCGCCGCTGTTGCTGTCGATGGAGATGAGGAACTCGATGGAGCCGATGCGGAGCCGGGCGCCGTTGGTGGCGGCGGCGCGGGTGATGCGCTGGCCGTTGATCCACGTGCCGTTGCGGCTATTGGAGTCTTCGACAAAAAGAGAGGGGCCTTCGCGCTCCAAGGCGCAATGGTTGCGCGAAAGGCCGGCGTCAAGAATCTGGACGTCGGCTTCCTCGCCGCGCCCAATGACAAGGCGTTGGTGGTCATCGAGGCCGAAGGAACGATTGGGGATGCCTTCGGTCTGCGAAATGAGTTCGACCTTCATGGGCTCGATGGCTCCGATGTGCCGTGTGTCCGGCCCTCGATGGCTGCATTATAGGGAAAAGGAGGGGTATGAATCAACGCTGGAAGAACGGATGTGGCGCCAAATCCTCTGTGTGAATTGCTGTTGAGTCGGAGGGCGCATTGCCTCCCCACAGACATATTGGACGGCATGATGGCGTTCGGGCACATCGCGCCTTGACACCACAGCCACGGCGGGTATACTCTGGGTTTTTCAGGGAGTCCCTGTCCGTCTCCCATTAAGCAGGGGCGCGCAAGCACTTATGCGCGCCGTCCGGAGCGCCGCGGGTTCAGATGGGAACAGCGCCGCGCGTTTCCCGCGGCGCCAAGGAGCATAGCTTGGCCCAAGCAGACAAAGCGCTCGAACAAGCCCTCATCGGCAAGGGCATTGTCAACAAAGAGCAAGTCGCCAAAGCTCGCGAACTCATGGCCAAGACCCCCGGCCTCACGCTCGACCGGGCGCTGGTCGAACTCAACTACACCAACTGGGATGAGATCACCCAGACTCTCGGTGCGCTCCTCAACTACGAGATCGTCAACCTCCGCGAAACACGCATCCCCGTCGAAGCCATTGACGCCATTCCTAAAACCTTTGCCCAGCAGCACGGCGTCATCCCCCTCTCCGTCGACGACACCTCCATCGTCGTAGCGATCACCAACCCCTACGATCTCTACGTCATGGACAAGCTCCGTTTCATGCTCAACAAAGACGTGCGCTGCAAACTCGCCGCCCCCGACGCCGTCGACGAAGCCATCGAAAAGTACTATGGCGTCGAAGAATCCACGGTGGACAACATGCTCCAGGAGTTCACCGAGAGCGACGTCATGGCCGAAATGACCGCCACGGAGTCCCAGGGCGTCGCCACCGCGGGCGAAGACGAAGACGCCCCCATGATCCGCCTCGTCCAGCTCATCATCACCGAAGCCGTCAAGTCGCGCGCCAGCGACATCCACATCGAACCCATGGCCAACCGCCTCCGCATCCGCTACCGCATCGACGGTGTCTGCATGGACCAAGACCCGCCGCCCAAGCGCCTCCAGGGCTCCATCATCTCCCGCATCAAAATCATGTCGGAAATCGACATCGCCGAGAAGCGGCGGCCTACGGACGGCCGCATCGCCTGCCGCGTCGCCGGCAAACCCCTCGACATCCGCGTCAGTTGCCTGCCTGCCATCCACGGCGAATCCGTCGTCATGCGACTCCTCGCCAAGGAATCCATCCTCGTCAACCTCCAGTCCCTCGGCTTCCACGAAACCGACTACAAGCGGTTCATCTCCATCATCCGCCGGCCCAACGGCATCTTCCTGGTCACCGGCCCCACCGGCTCCGGCAAGACCACCACCCTCTACGCCGCCCTCGCCGAACTCAACCGCCCCGACAAGAAGATCATCACCGCCGAAAACCCTGTCGAATACAGCCTCTCGGGCGTCAACCAGTGCGAAGTCAAAGAGCGCATCGGCCTCACTTTCGCCATGATCCTCCGCTCCATGCTGCGCCAAGCCCCCAACGTCATCCTCGTCGGCGAAATCCGCGACACCGAAACCGCCGAAATCGCCATCGCCGCCGCTCTCACCGGCCACCTCGTCTTCAGCACCCTCCACACCAACGACGCCCCCGGCGCCATCACCCGCCTCATCGACATGGGCATCAAACCCTTCCTCGTCGCCTCCTCCATCCAAGCCGTCATGGGCCAGCGGCTCGTCCGCCGCATCTGCGAACAGTGCAAGACCCCCTACACGCCCCCCAAGAAAGACCTCAACGCCGTCCGCCTCCGCGCCGAAGACGTCAAGAACGTCACCTTCTACCGCGGCGCAGGCTGCTCCTTCTGCAAAAACACCGGCTTCCGCGGCCGCCTCGCCATCTTCGAACTCATGGAAATGGACCCCACCCTCCGCGAAATGGCCTTCCGCCGCGAATCCCACACCGACCTGCGCAAACAAGCCCGTCTCTCCGGCATGGTCTCCCTCGAACAAGACGGCGTCCGCAAAGCCTTGGCCGGCCACACAACCCTCGACGAAGTCATCTCCATTACCCAACGCGAAGAGGAAGCCAAAGTCAGCATGTGGGAAGGCGAACAGTAGCCTGGCGCCAGGGCCTCGGCCGCGCCGGGCGCCCCCCTTTCAATACACCCGCCCCCGCCGAACAGAGCCGTTGAGGAACATCCGACATGCAGATCAACAAACTTCTCCAGACCGTCATCCAGCAGGGCGCCGCCGACCTCCACCTCGCCGTCGGCCGCGCCCCCACCATCCGCCTCTCCGGACGGCTCGTCGCCCTCCCCACCAAAGTCCTCACCAACGAAGACACCACCAGCCTCATGAAAAGCATCACCTCCGAACGCAACCAGCAAGAACTCCAAGAAGTCGGCTCCACCGACTTCGGTTTCAGCTTCGGCGAAGCCGCCCGCTTCCGCGTCGCCGTCTTCCGCCAGCGCGGCAACATCGGCCTCGTCCTCCGCCTTATCCCCAACAAACTCCTCACCTTCGAACAGATCGGCCTCCCCCCACAGACCAAGAACCTCCTCTACCGCCCCCGCGGCATGATCCTCGTCACCGGCCCCACAGGGTCCGGCAAGACCACCACCCTCGCCACCATGATTGACCACATCAACCGCAACCGCGACTGCCACATCATCACCATTGAAGACCCCATCGAATACCAGCACCCC
>CAYYEE010000258.1:0-6560 GCA_964470775.1 uncultured Planctomycetota bacterium
CTGGGCCTGCCGGCCGGCCAACGGCGCCCAGATCGTCGCGCCCGCGCTTTAGGCGCCTTTGTCCGCAACCCCACGGAGGGGTCCATGATCCTCGACGCCCTGCGCAAGCTCACCGAACGGCGCGACCTCACCCGCGCCGAGGCCTCCGAGTCCATGACCGAGATCATGACCGGACGTTGCACCGACGCGCAGATATCCGCCTTCATCGTGGCGTTGCGCATGAAGGGCGAGACCGTGGACGAAATCGCCGGCTGCGCCCAAGCCATGCGCGCTCAGGCCACCCGCGTCGCCCCCGGTCCCTCGCTCTATGACGTTGTTGACACGTGCGGCACGGGCGGCGACCGCAAGAACACCATCAACATCTCCACCGCCGCCGCGCTCGTGGCCGCCGGCGCGGGTTGTGTGGTGGCCAAACACGGCAACAAGTCCGTCAGCTCCCGCAGCGGGTCCGCCGACGTTCTCGAGGCGCTCGGCGTTAACATCAAGGCGCCGCCGCCCGTGGTCGAGCGCTGCATGAGGGAGGCGGGCATCGGCTTCCTCTTTGCCCCGCTCATGCACGCCGCGATGAAGCACGCCATCGGTCCCCGGCACGAGATCGCGATCCGCACCATCTTCAACATCCTCGGCCCCCTCACCAACCCGGCCGGCGCCCGCTGCCAGGTGATGGGCGTCTACACCCCAGCGCTCGCGCCCATGATGGCGCGCGTCCTTGCCGCGTTGGGGTCCAAGCGCAGCATCATCGTCCACGGGGAAGATGGCATGGACGAGATCACCATTGCCGGCCGCACCCGCGTCGCCGAACTCGTCAACGGCTCTGTGATCGAGTATGATATCGGCCCAGAAGACTTCTCCATCCCTCGCGGAGCCTTGGCCGATCTTGTTGTCGACTCCGCGGAGGAAAGCGCCGGCGCCATCCGCGCCGTCCTGGATGGCGCCCCCGGCCCGCGCCGCAACGTCATCCTCCTCAACGCCGCCGCCGCCATCCTAGCCGCGGGAGCGGCCGACGGGTGGCCCGCGGCGGTCCGGATCGCCGCCAAGTCCCTCGACGATGGCGCCGCCAAACGCGCGCTGGAGATCCTCGTCCGCGTCAGCAACGCCGCCTGACGCTCGCCGTCACCCGCACGCCATCCGTTGCGTGTCATCGGTGTCCATCGGCGAAGCGGGGCGGTTTCGCCGCTCACGGTTGGGTTTGTTCAAGGAAGCGACAACATGGCCGAAAACAAAACTGTCCTGGCCATCGGGTGCCACCCCGATGACGTCGAGTTCATGATGGCCGGAACCCTCTCTCTCCTCGCCAAACGCGGGTGGCGGGTCCACATTCTCACCGTCGCCAACGGCTCGTGCGGAACCGCGCAATACGACACGGAAACCATCGTGCGCATGAGACGCGAAGAATCCGAGCGAGCCGCCAAGGTTCTCGGCGCCACCTACCACCCCGGCCTCGTCCCGGACCTCGAAGTCTTCTACGACGCGCCCACGCTCCGCAAGGTCTCCGCCGTGGTCCGCGACGTCAAACCCGCCATCGTGCTCACCCACCCCACCACCGACTACATGGAAGACCACCAGAACACGGGCCGCCTGGCGGTCACCGCCTGCTTCTCCAGGGGCATGAAGAACTGGTTCACCGACCCGCCTCTGCCCACGACGAGCCAGGATGTCATGGTCTATCACGCCAACCCCCACAGCAACCGCGACGGCATGAGGCGCCTGGTCGTGCCCGAGCTGTACATCAACATCACGAGCGAAGTCGAGGTCAAAGAGGACATGCTGCGCTGCCACGAGAGCCAGAAACACTGGCTCGACGTAAGCCAGGGCATGGACTCCTACCTCCACACCATGCGCGAAATCTGCGCCGACATCGCCAAGATGAGCGGACGCAAGGGGTGGAAATACGCCGAGGGATTCCGCCGCCACTCTCACCTCGGCTTTTCCGCCGCCGAGAGCGACCCTCTGGCTGAGGCGCTGAAAGGCTGCGTCAAGGTCAACAAGAAGTACCGCAAGGCGCTCGAAAACGACGCCCTGCTCTGATTTGGCTGCTCTGGGCCAATGAGCGATCGGCCCCCATGCTCCTCCCCATGCATCAACATCGACTTCTGACCTCTGTTCGCCCTCAACCTTCCGCTGTCCCGAGTGAGGCCCCACGATGTCTCAAACCTGCGTCCGTTTCGCCCCCAGTCCCACAGGTCCCGCGCACGTCGGCAACGCCTACGTGGCGCTCTTCGACTACGCCTTTTCCCGCGCCACAGGCGGACGCTTCATCCTGCGCATCGAAGACACCGACCGCGAGCGCTCGCGCCGCGAGTACGAGGAGTTGCTGCTCCGTTCTATGCGCTGGCTCGGCCTCAACTGGGACGAAGGCCCGGACGTCGGCGGGCCCAACGGCCCCTATCGCCAAAGCGAACGCCAGGCCATCTACGCGGCCCACGCCGCCCAGCTCGTGCGGAACGGCCGCGCCTATCCCTGCTTCTGCACGGCCGAACGCCTTGACGCGCTCCGCCAGCAGCAGATGGCCGCCAAGCAAAGCCTGGGCTATGACGGCGCCTGTCGCGGCCTGAGTCCCGACGAGGCCAGACGCCGCGTCGCCGCCGGAGAACCCCACGTCATCCGCCTTGCCGTGCCCAAGGACGGCCAGACCGCCTTCACCGACCTCGTCCGCGGCGAAGTCGTGTTCCAGAACTCCACGATCGACGACCAGGTTCTCCTCAAGACCGACGGCTTCCCCACCTACCACCTCGCCAACGTCGTGGACGACCACCTCATGGGCGTCACCCACGTCTGCCGCGCCGAGGAATGGATTTCGTCCACGCCCAAACACATCCTGCTCTACCAGGCCTTTGGCTGGACGCCGCCCGTGTTCATCCACCTCCCCCTGCTGCGCAACCCCGACAAGTCCAAACTCAGCAAGCGCAAGAACCCTACGTCCGTGGACTGGTACCGCGAGCAGGGCTTCTTGCCACAGGCCATGATCAACTTTCTCGCGCTCATGGCCTTCGGCATGGGCAAGGAAAAGTTCACCATCGAGGAGTTCATCGCCGCCTTCTCGTGGGACAAGGTGGGCGCCGGCGCGCCTGTTTTCGACATCGGCAAGCTGGAGTGGCTCAACGGCGAGTACATCCGCGACATGAGCCCGCAGGACCTCGCCGCCGCGCTGCGCCAAGGATTTCTCGGCGGCCGCGACATTGACGACGCCACCCTCGCCAAGCTTATCCCCCTGGCCCGCGAACGCATGAAGAAGCTGTCCGACTTCGCCCCGCTCATGGAGTACATCTTCGCCGATGAAGTCAGCCCCACCGCCGCTGACCTCGTGCCCAAAAAGAAAACCGCCGCCGAAACCGCCGAAGTCCTGCGCAAGACCGTGAACGTCCTGGCCGCTGTCGCGGAATGGAAGTTCGAACCCACGGAAAAGGCCTGCCGCGACCTCTGCGAGCAAATCGGCTGGAAGGCCCGCGACTACTTCATGCCCATCCGCGTCGCCATCACCGGCTCCCAGGTCTCCCCACCCCTGTTCGAGAGCATGGAGATCATCGGCCGAGAGAAAAGCTTAGCCCGCATCCGCAAAGCCATTGGCCTTCTGGACGAAAGCAAGGCCGGCTAGCCCAGCCGATGCGCGCCTGTGGGCCTCAAGCCGGCCCCGAAATGTCCACCGCCGCCGTCGCGGTCAGCGACGCATGCATGCGCTCCCACCTAGCCCCGTTGCCCCCGCCCCGGAGCCGCTCGCGTCGAAACGCCCTGCCACGCGCGTTGCCCCGTCGCTCCCGCCAAACACGATACGCCTATCCGTGTATCGCGACTGGCTGCGCGCTTTGATCAGACCGTCCACGTTAAGAGCGCAGTCAAACGTCTTGCCCGCCCTCCTGGCCGTCAAAGACACCATACCCCCGAGCCATTTGCGCTGTGGACCTTTTCCGCACAGACGACCTGCATGTTGTGGTGTTCACTTGGCGAACGAAGGTACAAGCCACAATTCGAGGTCAGAATTCGTCACAGTGCAAATGCCTTGTTGCCTTTTTGGAGGCGTCACCCCATCCATGATGGCCGTTTCTCACGGATGCGCGGAGATTGCTGTTTGCGGCCCTTCTGTGTTGGGAAAGCCTTTCTCGCGTGTGTTTCAGATGTCGTGAGCGCCAACACGCCTCAGAGCGGCTCAAATCGGCCATTTGCGGCCATTTCGTCTGGAACGCGGCGGAAAGATGGGGGAACTCTCACCTTTTTGACGTTGACATCAGGCCCCAAAAAGATTATCATATGAAACATTCATCGCGGGGTGGAGCAGCCTGGTAGCTCGCTGGGCTCATAACCCAGAGGTCAGAGGTTCAAATCCTCTCCCCGCTACCACAAGAACCAAGGGCAGGGAGGTAACACTTCCTGCCCTTCTTGTTTGCAAAGCCTTGCAGATTCAGACACTTGCGACAAGGCCGGGGGCGGGGGACAAGCAAGTAGGTAGACCGGGAGATGCAGACCCGCCCCGCGCACGTGAGCGAGTGGCGGTGGCGTTTCAGCGTGAAGCGCTTGGCGGGCCTCGCGGATGCGACTCGCCCCGGCAAGCGGGCCCGGTTTGACGCGCAGGCGAAACGCCACATTCTCGCCGCGCTGGACGAGGCCCCGCCGAAAGAATTTGCCTCGTGGAACGGGACGCTGTTGGCGCGTCATCTGGGGGTTGTCATGACGGACCAGGTCTGGCGCGTGTCGTAACCGCGCCGGATCCATCTGCACCGGTCAGACTCCTGGCGCGTGAGCACGGACTCGGAGTTCACGCGCAAGCTAGCGGACATTGTCGCGCTGTGCCTGGACACGCCCGAAAACGCCCTGGTCCTATGCGTGGACGAGGAGCCCCCAATTCAGGCGCGGGAGCGCCCAGGGCTGGCCGCGTCTGCCCAGCTTCGAGGCGCTCGCCGGATGCTTCCAAGAATGCCCCCGGCACAGCAGGACCACCCTGATTGCCCAGCTGGAGGGGAAAGAAGAGGAGTCTCCCCATTCTCGATGGCCGTTTCTTACGGATGCGCAGATTGCCGTTTGCGGCCCGTCTGTGTGGGGGAAACCTTTTTCGCATGTATTCCAGATGCCGTGAGCGCCAATAGGCCTCAGAGCGGCTCAAATCGGCCATTTGCGGCCATTTCGTTTGGAACGCGGCGAAGAGATGGGGAAAATCCTCGTGAAAGAATCCTTGACTTTTGACGCCAACGAGATATACTGCAAATATACTGCGATAGCAAATAGGAGACATATCGGTTGGCTATTACCGCGCTGCGCCGCCCGGCCGTGGGTCACGAGCTCCAGAACGACATCGTCCGCCAGATAAGGACGGGGAAGCTGGTTCCCGGAGACCAACTCCGTTCGGCGACGGACCTGGCCAAGGACTATGGCGTCGCGTATGTCACCGCCCACAAAGCGATCCAGCGGCTTGCGGAGGAGGGTTACTGCGTTCGCGTCGCTGGCAAGGGCACGTTCGTCAGCGATGGCTTCAAGTCTTCAGGCATCACCTCCGTTGGCATCCCGGCCTATTTCCAGCACGTCCCTTTCCATGCGCACATGGTTGAGGAACTGACCTTCCAGGCCGCCGCCAGAGGCATCAAGGCCGTAGTCGGCCGTGGCGAAGACACGCCGCGTCTCATCGAGCGCATGTTGCGGTGCGGTGTCAGAGCCATGATCCGCTTTCCTGGCTGCAACTGCCCGCGCGAGCCACTGGACGAGCAGGGAATCTGGCGCGTGCTCAAGCGAGAAGGAATCGCCACGGTGGTTATCAACAACTACTGGTTCGACAACTGCCCCTTTCCCACGGTCTCCACGGACGCCGCGTCCGGCGTCACTGAGATGATGGATCACCTCATCTCGCTGGGCCATAGGAACATCCTTCTGATCGATGAGTTGGCCCGCCTGCCCCAGTCGCACGCCATCGAGGCGTACCGCAAAGCCCTCCTTGACCATGGGCTTCCCTACGACCGCGAAAATGTGGCCTTTCTGTGTCCCCCCGACTGGCCCGAGGCCGGAGAGATCATGTTGGACCGCATGCTCGACCGGAGCACGGCGGCCATCGCTATCTGTGGCGATTACTACGCTCCCGCCCTGCTGCAGGGACTCAAGCGTCGCGGCGTGACACCAGGCAAGGACTACAGCCTGGCCAGCTTTGATGGAACCAGCGAGGCTGAAAAGTGCGGCATGACGAGCATCGTGCCTCCGGTCTCCGAATTGGTGGCCAACGCCTACGAGATGCTCGACGAAAAGAGCCAGAAAGACCCGCGCCAAGTTCTGCTTAAGCCGCAATGCGTGTTCCGCTCCTCCACAGGCCCCGCCCCCAAACGGCCTCGGACAACAAGGAGTAACACATGCGAGTGCTTGTCATCGGCGCGACGGGACACATTGGAAGCTACCTCACACCGCGTCTGGTTCAGAGCGGCCACAAGGTGCTCGCTGTAGCACGCCATCCTCAGCCCCAATACACCGACCCGCGTCTTGGGTGGCCCGCGGTCGAATGGGTCGTGGCCGACCGCGTGGAAGAGGAGAAGTCCGGCGCGTGGGCCAGGCGCATGGCGAAGATCGACGTTGACGTTGTGATGGACCTG
>CAYYEE010000259.1:0-6552 GCA_964470775.1 uncultured Planctomycetota bacterium
AATGATACGGCGACACAGGCGCCACGGGCAAGGCGGGGTCATGACATCCGGCGTGATTCAGCAGCGGAGCGGTCCGGAACTGCGACAGGCTCTGGCGGAGTTATCGCGCCAGTTGAGCGTGGGGGCGGGGATCGTGTCGCCGGCGTCGCTGGAGTTGACGCGCAAGGTGTTTGGCAAGCCGCTCCAGCCGGGCGAAGTGGTGAAGCGCATCCTGAAAGACGTGCGCGAGCGCGGGGACGAGGCGGTGCGCGAGTATACGCTGAAGCTGCAGGGCGCGGACCTGGATCCGTCGCGCTTTCGCGTGAGCGAGGAGGAGATGGCCAAGGCGCGCGCGGAAGCGCCGGCGGCGCTGATGGACGCGGTGGCCAAGGCGGCGGAGAACGTGCGGGCGTACCAGAGTCACTTCCTTCCCCCCCCTGTCCCGGCGTTCGAGCCGCGGCCGGGCGTGCGGCTGGATATGCGTGTTCGGCCGCTGGACCGCGTGGGCATGTGCATCCCTGGCGGCAAGGCGCCCTACCCGTCGTCGATCGTGATGATCGCCGTTCCGGCGCAGGTGGCAGGCGTGCCGCGGATTTGCATGATAACGCCTTGCGGACGCGACGGCGCGGCGCCGGGGGCGGCGCTGGCGACGGCGTGGGAGCTGGGCGTGCGCGAGGTGTACCGCGTGGGCGGGGCGCACGGCGTGGCGGCGCTGGCGTACGGGACGCAGAGCATTCCGCGCGTGGACAAGATCGCGGGGCCGGGCAATATCTACGTGGCTCTGGCCAAACGCGAGGTCTACGGCGTGGTGGATATTGACATGGTGGCCGGGCCGAGCGAAATCCTGATTGTGGCGGACGACTCGGCGGACCCGGTGTTTTGCGCGGCGGACCTGTTGAGCCAGGCGGAGCACGATCCGGCGGCGTGCGTGCTGCTGACGCCATGCGCGCGGCTGGCGCAGGACGTGGCGGCGGAGGTCGCTAAGCAGTTGACCAGGCTGTCGCGCGCGGGCGCGGCGGGCGAATGCGTGCGGCGGTATGGGCTGATCGGCGTGACCGAAAGCCTGGATGAGTGCGTAGAGCTGGCGGACAGCTTTGCGCCAGAGCACCTCGAAGTCATGACGCGCGACGCGGAGTCGCTGGCGGGGCGCTTTGCGAACTACGGGTGCGTATTCGTGGGCCCGTGGTCCACGGAGCCGGCGGGCGACTATGTGGCCGGGCCGTCGCACGTGCTGCCGACGGGCGGGACGTCCCGGTTCTTCAGCGCGCTGAGCGCGCACGATTTCCTCAAACGGTCGAGCGTGGTCCACTTCAGCCGGCAGGCGCTGTTGGACGCGGCGCCGGCGATTCGCGAGATTGCGCTGGCCGAGGGTTTTGACGCGCACGCGAACGCGGCCATGACGCGGACGCGATAGCTCCTTTGCCGGGGCGTTGCCCCAGGCTGGGATGGCCGCGCGCCGCCGGCGTTTTGGCCGCAACACAGGGCTGCGCCCTTGGAGTGAAAGGCAGTTCTTCACAATGAGTCTGTTCCGTCCCGCGATCGAGAGCATGTCCGGCTACACGCCGGGCGAGCAACCCCAGGAAGCTGGGTTTGTGAAGCTCAACACCAATGAGAACCCCTACCCCCCCTCGCCCGCGGTTCTGGACGCGCTGCGCGAGTGGATCGGGCCGAAGCTGCGTCTCTATCCGGACCCGCTGGCGAGCGCGGTGCGCGAGCGCGCGGCGCGGCGGCATGGGGTGACCCCGGACCGCGTGCTGGTGGGCAACGGCAGCGACGACCTGCTGACCATCGTGATGAGAAGCTTTGTGGACCCAGGCCAGGCGGTGGCCTATGCCACGCCGACGTATTCGCTTTACGGCGTGCTGGCGGGAATCCAGGGCGGCGTGTTGAGGACGGCGCCTTACACGCGGGAGTTCACGCTGCCGGAGGCGCTGTTTGCGCCGGGCGCGGCGGTGACGCTGGTGGCCAGCCCGAACAGCCCGAGCGGCACAGTGACGCCGATTGCGGAACTGCGGCGGCTGGCGCGCGCGGTCAGCGGGGTGCTGGTGGTGGACGAGGCGTACGTGGACTTCGCGGAAACGGACTGCATGTCGCTGGCGAGCGAGGCGGAAAACGTGATCGTGTTGCGCTCATTCAGCAAGTCGTTTGCGCTGTGCGGGCTGAGGCTGGGTTACGCGGTCGCGAGCCGCGCGCTCATCGCGGGCATGATGAAAGTGAAGGACAGCTACAACGTGAACCGGCTGGCGGCGGTGGCCGGAGCGGCGGCGTTGGACGACATGGGGTGGATGCGCTCTTCGGCGGAGAAAGTGAAGGCGACGCGGCGGCGTCTGACGGAGGCGCTGGAGGGGATGGGATGGTTCGTGTATCCGTCGCAGGCGAACTTTGTGCTGGCGCGCGCGCCTGGATCCGTGTCGGCCAAGGCGGTGTACGAGGGGCTGAAGGCGAAAAAGGTTCTGGTGCGCTATTTCGCGCAGCCGATGATTGACGATTGCCTGCGCATCAGCGTGGGCACGGACGAGGAGATTGACACGCTCCTGCGGCGCATGAAGGAGCTGGCGGCGGGCTAGCAGCCTGTTGAAAATGTCGCGTCTGTTCCGGGGACACGTTGCGATCCCGCCGTTGGCGGGCTTCCGCAGCCTGTCCCCGCCGACGCGGTGTCTTTTTCAACGGGCTGCTAGCGCAACATGTTCTTGAACCTGGGCGCCCTGATTCCGGAGACACGGCATGGCTGAACGCAAGGCCAACATCGAGCGGAAGACCCGCGAGACGAACATTACGCTGAGCCTGGACCTGGACGGACAGGGCGAGGCAAAGATGGGCACGGGCGTGGGGTTTCTGGACCACATGCTAGAGTTGTTCGCCCGGCACGGACTTGTGGACCTGCAAGTGACGGCGCAGGGCGACACGCAGGTGGACGCGCATCACACGACGGAGGACGTGGGGATTGTGCTGGGCCAGGCCATCCGCGAGGCGCTGGGCAGCCGCAAGGGCCTGGCGCGCTTCGGCGACGCGACGGTTCCCATGGACGAGGCGCTGGCGTCGGTGGCGCTGGACCTGGGCGGGCGGGGCGTATGTGTATTCAACGCGAAGTTCCCTTCGCCCAAGGTGGGCGACTTCGACAGCGAACTGGTGGAGGAGTTCTTCCGCGCGGTGGCGTCCAACGGGGGGATGAACATCCACGTCAACGTGCCCTACGGGGGCAACACGCACCACATCAGCGAAGCGGTGTTCAAGGCGTTTGCGCGGGCGTTTGAGCAGGCGGCGCGCGTGCACCCGCGCGTGAAGGGCGTGCCCTCGACCAAGGGCGTGATCTGAAAACGCCATGAATCCCTCCTCTTCGCGGCCGACGTGGGCTGAGATCGATCTGAACGCGCTGGCGGGCAATTACCTGGCGATACGGAAGCGCACGGGGCGGCCGGTGATGGGCATCGTCAAGGCGAACGGCTACGGGCATGGGGCCGTTGCCGTGGCGCGGACGCTGTCGCGTCTCGGGGCGCCGATCTTTGGCGTGGCCACGGTGGACGAAGGCGCGGAGCTGCGGGCCGCGGGGCTGCGCGAGCCTGTGCTGGTGCTTGGGTGCGTGTTGAGCCGCGAGGTGGACGCGCTGTTCGAGCTGGGGTTGTCGCCGCAGATCACGGACATCCGGTTTGCGCGCGAGCTGTCGCGCCAGGCGGCGCGGCGGGGCCAGCCGATGAGCGTGCACCTCAAGGTGGACACGGGAATGCGGCGGTGCGGCGTGCCAGCGCCGGCGGCGGTAAACGCGGCGGTGGAGATCGCCGGGCTGCCGTGGCTGAAGCTGGAGGGCGTGATGACGCACTTCCCCTGCAGCGACGAGCTGGACGGCGAGGATTTTACGCGCGGGCAGATCGAGGACTTCAGGCGGCTGACCGAGGCAATGGCCGCGTCGGGGGTGGCTACGGGGTGGCGCCATGCGGCGAACTCCGGCGCTGTGCTGGGCTATCCGGAATCGTGGTTCGACATGGCGCGTCCGGGAATGATTCTGTACGGGTGTTATCCCAGTCACGACTCGCCGCGCACCATCGCCATCCGGTAGGTGATGACGCTGAAGACGCGGATCATGTGCGTGCGGCGCGTTCTACGGGGGGACACGATCGGGTACGGCCGCGCGTATATGGCGCCGCGCGACATGCGCGTGGGGCTGCTGCCGGTCGGGTACGCGGACGGGTACAGCCGGGAGTTTTCGAACCTGGGGCGGACGCTGATCCACGGGCGTTTTGCGCCGCTCATCGGCCGTGTGTGCATGGATCAGTGCACGGTGGACCTGACGGATATTCCTGAGGCGCGCGTGGGCGATGAGGTTGTGCTGTACGGCCGGCAGGGGTCGCGGTGTCTGCTGATTGACGATCTGGCGCGGTCCATTTCGTCGATCCCGAACGTGCTGGTGACGTCGCTGGGGCCGCGTGTGCCGAGGGTGTACGTTCAGAAGGCGGAGACCGGGTGACACGCGGGGGGATGGACCCAGCGGGCCTCGTGGACTCGATGGCCAGGGATGCGCGCGGGACTTCCTTGCGCGCGGTCAAAGGCGGGGCTACAATGGGCCGCGGCGTTTGTGGAACAAGGAGAGGCTATGACTGAAGCTCGCGGGTTCTGGGATTGGCGGCGCGGAGCGCTGGCGGCGGCGGCGACGGCGGCGCTGTTCGCCGCGGGCTGCGTGGAGCGCACGCTGACGATTCGCAGCGAGCCGTCAGGGGCGTTTGTGTCGCTGGACGGGCGGGACATGGGGCGGACGCCGGTGACGACGCGGTTCTCGGAGTACGGGGGCCGCGAGATTTCGGTGTGGCCTGACCCGGACAACCCGGCGTTCGCGGCGGGGTATCTGCGCGATAACCGCGTGGTCCAAATCAAGGCGCCGGTGTATCAATGGTTCGGGCCTGATCTGTTCTTCGAGTTGCTCTATCCGTGGACGCTGCACGACAACCATGAGGTGACCATCAAGCTGACGCCGGCGGCGGAGGGGCAGCTCGATCCGCAGGCGGTGAAGGAACGGGCGGAGCAGATGGAGAGCGCGGCTCGCAAGGCCAAGGAAGCGGACCGTGGCCATTGACGAGCTGGAGCTGCTGCGCGCGATCTACCGGCGGCTGGACCGCGAAGGGGTTGTGTACGACAACCCGGGCGTTTCGGAAGAGGATATCAAGGGGCTCTTCCGCAAGCTGAAGAGGCTTCTGGAACAGGAACAGGGCGCGGCGCCTGTCCCGCCAGACTCGCCGCCGCCAGAGGCTATGGCGGCCGCGGCGAAGAGCGAGGGCGTGATTGTTCACTGCGACGGGGGGTCGCGGGGCAACCCGGGTCCGGCGGGGTTCGGGTTCGTGATTCTGGACTCGGACGGCCACGTTCTGCACAAGGGCAAGGGGTTTGCGGGTTACGTGACGAATAACGTGGCGGAGTACCAAGGGGCGATCGCGGGGCTGAGGCAGGCGGCGGAAATGGGGGCGAAGTCGGTGACGCTCAAGAGCGACAGCGAGCTCATGGTCCATCAGATCAATGGCCGCTATCGCGTGAAGAAGCCGAACCTGATTCCGCTGCACGCGGAGGTGATGGGGCTGCTGCGCGGCTTTGAGCAGTGGCGGGCGACGCACGTGCCCCGTGAGGAGAACGCGCTGGCGGATGCGCTGGCGAATGAGGCGATGGACCGGGGTTGTTGACTCGCCAGCAGCCTTTCCTCAGCGGGTGTCCTGTGCCCGCCCCGGGGTCAGCCCACAGTGCGGAGTCCTGGGGTCACAAACTTTATCTCTGGCAGTTCTGGGGACACAAACTTTATCTCTTGACTCCTCGGCGTGAAGACGCTACAACCACGCCATGCCCCGAATCGCCCGAGTTGTCGTGCCCGGCGTACCCCACCACGTCACCCAGCGCGGCAACCGCCGCATGGACGTCTTCTTCACGGACAAGGACCGTCAGAACTACCTGGACCTGCTGCGCGAGTTCGGGGACAAGCACGGCGTGACGTATTGGGGCTATTGCCTCATGACCAACCACGTCCACCTCATCGCCGTGCCGCGGAGCGAGGAGAGCCTGGCCCTGGGCATCGGCTGGGCGCACAAGGCGTACACGCGGGCCATCAACTTCCGCGAGAACTGGCGGGGGTATCTGTGGCAGGGCCGGTTCTTTTCGTGCCCGCTGGACGAGGCGCACGCGCAACAGGCGCTGCGGTACGTGGAGCTGAACCCGGTGCGGGCTGGTCTTGTGGCGCGCGCCGAGGACTGGGCGTGGTCCAGCGCGCGCGGCCACGTTAGCGGCCGACCGGACGGCTTGATCGAGCGTCCTCCCTTTCTGGACGACGCGAAAGCGTGGCGGGCGATGCTGGCCCAAGGCACGCCGGCCGAGGAGGCGGACACGCTGCGCCGATACGTCCAGACGGGCCGGCCGCTCGGTTCGCCGGGATTCGTGGAGCGGATCGAGGACGCGCTGGGACGTCTGCTGAGGCGAAGAAAGCCGGGACCCAAACCCAGGGCCAAGCCCGAAACCCCCAAAAGGGGAGACAGATAAAGTTTGAATTACGCGTGCAACGGCGCCGTTTGAGGCCCGGTCCGAGGGACTGGCGAGCGGGACGCT
>CAYYEE010000260.1:0-6551 GCA_964470775.1 uncultured Planctomycetota bacterium
TGAAGCCGCCACCCGCCTCCTCACCGACGTCGGCTTCTGCCATTACGTCAGCGACGACATGGCCAGGCGCTTCGCCGCCTTCCCGCCTCGGTACATGTGGGACTTCAAGCAGCCTTTCCGCGCGCGCGGATTCTGGAACCGCAACTTGATCCCGTGGAACGGCTACTGGGGACCCACGGCGCGCTGCTACGTGGACAAGGTGGACCACGTCTGGCAGGCCTACTACATGACCGGCTACGCCCGCGGCCGCGACGTGGCCATGGCCTGGGCCGAAGAGACCAAGCGCGAGCTGCCCGACTGGTTCGGCCGCGGCCCGCTGCTTGCCTCCTCCAACCGCACCCGTTGGCCCGTCAATCTGCAGCGCCAATACCTCTTCATGTACGACGCCACCTTCGACCCCTGGTTCCTCGCCGCCGCCCACGCCATCGCCGACATGCACCTCTACCAATTCAAGAACGAAGGCTGGCTCGGCCACCCTTGGCAGACCGGCCCCCAGGATTTCCTGCGCTTCACCGGCCGCAAGGATTACCGCGAGTTCTTCCTCGCCTTCGCGCGCCGCCAGGCCGATTGGCAGGAGCAGGGCTGGGCCTCCGCCGCCTCCACGCTCATGGCCTCCGCGGCCTATGGCTATCTGCTCACCAAGGACGACCTCTTCCTCCGCCGCCTCGCCGGCCTGGCCGACTTCGCCCGCTGGGCCACCTACGACGGCGATCCCCCGTGGTTCAAAGGCTTTCTGCCCCTGGGCGTCGGCGACGCGGACATGCTTTACACCGGCTGGGCGCTGCAATGGCATCCGTTTGTGCTGGAAGCGCTCAATCGTTCCGCCGGCAAGCCTGTCGAGCCCGAACCCCTGGCCTTTGACCAGGGCATGGACGGCGTCACCGTGGCCATGAAGAAGGCTCCCGGCAAGCCCCTGGTCCTGCGCGCCAACAAGGACTACCGCCTCATCGCGCCCGATGGTTCCGGCGTGGCCTGGCGCGACAAGCAAGGCCAGTCCGTCGCCCCCGCATGGGCCGCCAGCGTCCAGGTCAAAGCCGGCGCCGGTTCCGCCGGCGGCGACGCGTTGGAGATCGCGGCCGGCGCGCCCCCCGGCGTCTATCGCCTCAAGGCCGCCGGCGTCCTGCGCGTGCCCGCCTCAGCCCCAGGAACCCCCGAAGTCCTCGAACTCGCTCCCGGCAAGCCCATGCCCTCCGCCCGCCACTGGGCGCAATACTGGTTCCGCGCCCCAGCCCAAGCCGGCGAGATCATCCTCGACTTCGACAACCCCGGCCTCTACCGCCAGTACCTCCGCGACATGCGCGTCTGGTCGCCCGGCGGCGCCATCGCCTGGCGCCACACCCGCTTCTCCCGCGGCGAACCCGGCCCGTCCACGATCCAAGCCGCCATCAAAGTCAGCCCCGGCGACGCCGGCAAGCTATGGCGCGTCACCCTCCCCGGCGCCCAATCCGTCCCCTTCCGCGCCAGCCCCAACATCGCCCCCGTCTTCTCCCTCAGCCGCGAACGCTGGTTCGACCCCTCCCCATAAGGCTCCCCGCGCCTCCCGCAAGTCCCATGCGTCCCGTGCGGCGCGCGCCCATCGCGCTATGCCCCTTGCATCCTCTCAATCGCCTCCCGCTGCTCCCGCGTCAGCGCCGGCCCTTGCAGCGCCGCGATATTCTCCGCCATGTGCGTCCACTTCGTCGTGCCCGGAATGACCGTCGAAACGCCGTCGAGGCCCAGAACAAAACTCACCGCAAGCTGGGCCAGGTTGCGGCCTGGGCAGGTGAACGCGCGCAGCCGCTCCGCCATCTCCGCCATGCGCCGCTTGCTGTCCTGCGCCTGCCAGCTGCGCCGGTCGTCGTCGCTGAACGTCGTCGAAGCGTTCACCGCGCCCGTCAAGAACCCCGCGCCGAACAACCCCCGCGCCACAATCCCCACGTTCCCCGCCTTGGCCGCGGCCAGCAGCTCCCTGGCCTGATTCGACGACACGATGCTGATGGACTGCTGCAACACGTCCACCGCGCCCGCGCGGATGAGCCCGATCCCCATCTCGTTCGGCCCGATCGACACGCCCACGAACCGCGTCTTGCCCGCGCGCCGCAGGTCCTCCAGCGCCCTCAGACACTCCCCGCGCTCGATGTCCTGCGCCGAAGGCCCGTGCAGCAGATACACGTCCACGTGGTCCATGCCCAGCCGCCTCAGGCTCTCGTCCATCTGCGACAGCAGCCGTTGCCGGCTGAAGTCCGACCACGCCGCGCCGTTCGTCGCCCCGTGGCCGCCCTTGGTGCACACGATCCACTTGTCGCGGCTGCCTTTCAGCGCCTTGCCGATGATCTCCTCGCTGTGCCCGTCCCCGTAGATCGGCGCCGTGTCAATGAAGTTCACGCCCGCTTCAGAACATTTGGCGATGAGCTCCATGGACGCGCGGTCATCCGTCCTGCCCCACCCGTGCGAAATCCGGCCCAGCTTCTCGAACGTCAGCTTCACCGCGCCGCCAATCTCCCACGCGCCCAAACCGACGGCGGAAACCGGCAAACCCGTGCGGCCGAGTGTGCGGTACTCCATGCGATGATTCCTCGACTCATGTGATGGGGATAGAAGGCTCCATTTCTCAGACATTGTAAGACCGGGCTGGCGCATGAGAGGATGCGCCGCGCCCGCAACTGCGGCAGCGCCGGGATTTGAGTCAACCCTGGCCGATATCCTCGTCATAAGGCCGCGAGAGGAGTTGCGCCTGCGCGGCCCAAGCGTCGGCCTTTGCCTTGTCCTCAAATACCCGAATGACGCAGCTTGGTTCCGTGCGGGACTTCATGTCCGCCACCGCGTAAAGGCCGCTGGCTTTCATGACGGGCTCCACCCAGCCCATGCAGTGGTCGCAGTAGTAGAGACAGGGCGAAGCGTCGTTATCAAGGACCTTGCTCAGGCTGGGGCAACGGCGCATCTGGAACTCGAAGTAGTCGGGCGTGAGCAAAAGGGTGGCCTGGCAGTTCTCTTCGCGTTCGATGCGCTTCCAATACTCGTAGCAGGCCTTGAGGCCTCCTTTTCTGAACCGATCCGCAAGTTCCTTGATTTGCAGGCGCCCCAGCTCTCGCCAGTATTCGACTAGATGCTCGCGTCCCTTTTCGAGCAGGGTCTTGAAGACTTCATTGTAATAGCGGACAAAGTGGTCGCTGGGGATCATGCTCTTCTCCGCAACGTTTGGACGCAGCGGCCCTGTCCGAGGACCTGCGTTTCGATCGTGAAGGGGGACGCTTCAGCAAGAGTCTCGTTGATAACGGTTGTCTGCCGGCAGAAGGCTGGGTCAACGGGAATGCCCCTGCTTTGAAGATAGGCGATGGCGGGGCAGCGGTGGACTTCCAAGCGCGTCTCCTCCTTGTTTCGGTGGAGTGTGTAGTCGCCGCGCTCGCGATCGAAGTAGTAGACCCAGTGCTCCAGCAACTGCCCGGGATCGCCGCGCTCCAGGTCTTCTCGAATGGAGCGGTAGACGTCGCGCGCCGTGCGGCGGAAAGTCTCATCCAGGAGGTCCTGGCCGTGGGTCTGACGGAGATAAGCGATGGTTCCGTTGGTGGTGCGGTGAAAGTCCATGTGAACCTGTCCGGTGTCACGATAGCGCATATCCGTCTCCTGAATCTGTCGGCGCGCAATGCGTGGAAGACCTGCCGCCGCCTTGGCGCGCGAGTACAAGATGATACCATTTACGGGGGGTATTTGATCGAGATGGCAACGGTTCAGTCCCACTTCGTGTTTGTCAGAAGCAGACGGACGCCACGGCCCCGCGGAGGCGGCGCCGTGAGGGCGTCGTTTCCGCGTCCAGTGTGCGGCAAGCGGCTGTCATGCGTGTCTGCGTTCAGTGTGAACTGCGTGTGAGTTGCGTCTCGGCGCCAAAGCCTTGCGGCTATCAGTAGAGGCGGGTTGTGCGTTGCACATGAGAGAATCAGCCAATTGGGCTCGAATGCGAAGAGTTTCAGGCAAAGCGACATTGCCAGGCAGAGATCATCTGACAGGGTACGCTAGACAGGTTGACAAGAAGACAGGATTAGCCCTTGCCATTATTGCGGTCTTTTATGATAATATTAATATGAGGGAGTGTGTGGCGCAGGACGCGCCAGTGAAGTGCAGAAAGGACGAGCTATGGCCAAGCTGAAAGGCGCTTCCATTTTGGACCTCCAAAGGGAGTTGGAGAGGAAGCGGATGAGATTGGCGGAGCTGAACGCCGAGAGGAGCAAGCTACTGGCGCAGTTGGCGGTTGTTGACGGAGAGATTGCGCAGATCGCCGGCGGCAAGAAAAGCAGACGGCGCATCGCGGCAGCCGCTCCCGCGGTTGCCGGGCGCGGGCGTCCCGGCCGCAAGCCGCAACTGACCGAAGCGATCACCAGGGTGTTGGCGGACGCGGGCACTCCTCTGCGCGTGGCCGACATCGCGGAGGAACTGGAAAAGCGCGACTTCCAGACGCGCAGCAAGAACCTCCGCAACCTTGTGCGGGAAGCTCTGTCGCGGACCCCGGGCATTGTGCGTGTCACCCGAGGAAGCTACACGGTCCGCAAGTAGGCGCGGCGCGTTCGGCTTGGTCGGTGGAAGACTGTTGCGCCAGTGACGTTTGGGTGAAAGCCGAAGGGGGGCGTTCGTCTTGTGCGTTGCCGGGCCAGGGGATATGCGCCTTGCCCGCGGCGCGCGTCGCTGAGCCGCGCTTCTTGTTGCGGTCTTGGCAGAGATATGGACCGGGGCGGGGTTTCAGATCACGCGGTTGGCTGTCTCTGCGTTTTCCCTAGCAGCCTGTCGAAAATGTCGCGTCTGGTCCGGGGAGACGTTGCGATCCCGCCGTTGCCGGGCTGAGGCGCCGTGTCTCCGCCGACGCGGTGTCCTTTTCAACGGGCCACTAGGCCAGGCAGGCCAGACCTTGGTTGCGGGAATGGACGCGCCAATTCCCGCAACCAATCGCAGGCGACGGGCAACACTAACTTGCATCAAGCCAGCAGGTTGTGCCAGAAGCGATTGCCTGCGGAAATGTGCGGCTCTTCCCGCAGGCAAGGATTAGGGCCGGCTTGTTCGTGATGCGGCGGAACCGAGGGCGCGTCTGGCTCTCTGGCGGGGCTGTGCGGCCGTTCTGGGGGCTGAATCGAGCCTGCGCGGCGCGTAGTGCGGCCAATTCCACTGTACCGCTCAAATTCAACGTCTCACCGCCGTTTGGGGAGGCTCCCCGCTCAACCTCCTGGCACTTTCTTCCGATGGTAAGGATAACTTGCGCCGGGGAAGCGGCGCAGGGGTGGTTGCGTTATTGGGTTAGTATTCTCGCCAAAAGGGAACGGTGGGGTTTGCAAGCGCCTCCTTCCGGTTGCCCATGGAGAGACAGGCCTGAGGTGAGAGGTGATGGCTGACAAGGCGATTCTCCAGAGGATTGAGGACCTTGCCGCGGCGGTGGTGATGGCCGACAGCCACGACGCCAAAGCTGTTGAGGCGATCTCCGCGGAACTCGAAGCGGTTGGCCAGTGGGCGCGAGAGAACGGGCCGGCCGACCTGGCGGAGATTGTGGCGGCCGCCCGCGAGAACATGCGCCAGGCGCTGGCGAAAGGCGGCGACTTTGGCCCGGCGCTGCTATTGGCAGGCCAGGTCGTATCGGGCTTGCAGTCCGTCGTCCGCGACAGCAAGCCCTTGCCTGAGGCCCCCTTCCCAGTTTCGGTGAGAGGCGGCGAAGGCGCTGAGAAGGCGGCTACGGCGCCTGCTGGGCAGATGCCCTTCACGCTTCCCCCAACCGTGGACGAGAAGATTTTCTCGGAGTTCCTGGCTCGCCAAGGCGGCGTGTTGGATGACATGGAGGCCTTGGTCCTGGCGCTTGAGAAGGCCGGTGACGACACCAAGTTGAAGGAGCTGCGGCGGCTGGTCCACACGCTGAAGGGCGAGGGCGCTCTCCTGGGGCTTTCGGATGTGGAGCAGCTTTGCCACGCTTCGGAAGAGTTGCTGGGTTCCCGGCCCTCCGGCGCCAAGATTGACGCTCTGCTCGGAGTGGCGGACTGGCTGAGGAAGACCTTTGACGCCTATGGCGGAAAAGGCCAGAGACCGGCTCCTGTGTCGGAACCGCTGGAGCGCGTGACGGCCGCCGCCGGGGAGAAGGCCCCAGAACCGGCCGCGCCAGAGCCGCCTCCAACTCCCGCTCCAGCTGCTGGCCCGGCCCCAGCCCCCGCGCCCACGCCTGAACCGGCGCCCGCCTCCGCTCCCGCGGCCGCGCCGGCGCTTGCCGTTGACGCCGACCCCGCCCTGTTGGCCGACTTCATCCAGGAATCAAAGGAACACCTGGACAACGCTGACCTGCACATTCTGACGCTGGAGACGGAACCGGAAAACGAAGAGGCGCTGAATGCGGTCTTCCGCGCGTTCCATACCATCAAGGGCGTCGCGGGTTTCCTGGGTCTGGACCAGGTTCGCACCCTGGCTCACGAGTCCGAGAGCCTTTTGGACCTCGCGCGAAAGGGTTCGCTGCGCATGGAAGGCGCGGTGGTGGACGTGACCTTCGACGCGGTGGATGGGTTGAGGCGGCTGGTGGCCAGGCTAAGCGAGGCGATGGCCACGGGCCAGCC
>CAYYEE010000261.1:0-6526 GCA_964470775.1 uncultured Planctomycetota bacterium
CGTGTCATGCCTTAGGGCGGAGGCAGAGCGGGCCAAGGATGGGGCATATCCAGAACGCCAGGGTTTCTGTGCTGATAATGTCTTGCTTGATGAATCCGTGTCTGCACGGGGGGTGGGCAATATTGCGCCCAGTGAGTGAGGAGTCGGTCATGGGATCAAATGTAGCTAGGCTTCGGAGACCTATGGTCGTGGCTGTTTGCGTGCTGGTTGCATCTTCGGTGGCGCTCGGCGAGGAGTCATTTGCCATCAGGATCAAGGGGATCAATCTTGCCGCGACCAAAGCCAAGGGCAATGAGTGCCTGAAGGTTGTTGACCAGTACATGGAGCTTGCGGAGGACGAGAAGCTCTCCGCGGGCGATAGGCTTGCGGCCCTGCAAGCGTGCTTTCAGTTTGTAGCAGGGGCGACCAGGCGGGAGAAGGTCGAAGGACTCGGTGAAAAGGCTGAGGAGGCCTTCGCGTTCTACCGCAGCAAGCTTGCCGGTTCGGATCCTGCCATCGAGCGTGGTTTCGTGGACTCCTACGTAAGGGCTGTCCTTGGGCGGCAACTCAGTGTGAACAAGGAGCGGGCAGGCGAGTTCATCAAGATTGTTGACGCTTGCGAGAAAGCGCTCAACTCAAACAAGGATGACCCATGTGCTGACTTGGAGCGAGGTTTTCTGCTTACAACGGCAGGCTCCTATGAGGATGCCTTGAAGGCGTATGAGAGGTACCTTTCCGCGTCCAAGACGCCGTCCTATTATGCCTTTGCCGAAATGGCGCAGTGCGACCTTGCTTTGAAGCGCGCGCCTGAGGCGCTGGCCGTGATTGCGGCAGGCATGAAGGCGCTTGAGTCTAATCCGCCCGCTGTGGGGCGGCTCGCGATGCTCATCCCGCGCGCCCTTGAGGCGGGCGACGCTGACGTCGAGAAGGCTGTTGCGCTGCTTCCTGGATGCGTCGTCAACGTCACCGTGTGTGGGCGGGTGATGACCGCGGTTGCCCAGCGCAAACTGAGGGATGGGCAGATGGGGCCGGCGCTGGGATATGCTCGTCTTTGCTACGTGACGGCGCCTATCGAGGACAGCACCGCTCCGATGGAGCTTGTGGCGAAATGCCTCACAGCCACGGATATGGACCCGGCCAAGGCGGCGGCGTTCCTTGACTATCAGAAGTACGGGACCGCTGGCGAGGACGGGAAGCCGGGAACGGCGGACGACTGCAAAGACCTGCTCGCCAACGTAGCCAACCCGTTGCCTCCGGCAGTGATCGCCGCTCTCGAGGCGCAGCTTAAGACCATGGTCCCAGGTCCCAGCACGGTCTATGCGACCCTGCGCGACAGGGGTGTGATCTACCTGGCTTTGGGCAAGCCGCTTGACGCGCTCAGGTCCTTCCGATCCGCGTATGACGCGGCCTCGATTGCGCAGGTGAAGGAGGGCAGCGCGCTTGTTCCCCGGGCGTTGAAGGCGGTGGACGGGTCCGTGTTCCGCGCCAACGCGTACCTCCTGTATCAGAAGCACGGCGCTTCCGGTCCGGACGGCAAGGCCGGGACGCCTGACGATCTGACCGACCCGCTTGCCAAGCTGGCCCTTCCCCCGCTTCCCGCCGAGGTTCAAGCGGCTCTGCGGCAGATCACTCAGGACAAGACGCAGACCGCCGTTGGATACCAGCAGCGTGGATTCGCCTATCTGGCGCTTGGGGAGTATGAGAAGGGGTTCGATCAGATGCGGGGCGCCTACGTCTTCGCCGGGCAGGGAGCGTCGCAGGCTCAGGCCATCGAGGCCATCGCGGCGGCGATCAAGGCGTTTGACGGTAACGTGATGCGCGCCAACCAGTACCTGCTCTACCAAAGCCACGGAGCCAACGGTCCTGACAAGAAGGCTGGGACGGCCGACGACTTGGTGAATGTCTTTCCAGACGTGCTCAAGGAGATCAAGAAGTCCGAGACCGCGTCGAAGGGCGGATGAGTTGGGCTGAGGGACCGGCGATGTGGCGCCTTGCGGCCTGTGGGTTGACGCTCGCGTTGGTAGTGGCGGTCATGGCGGGGGAGACTCCACAGGCCGCGGCGCGCGCCAGCAAGGACTGGAATGTCCTGCTCATCTCGCTGGACACCCTGCGCGCCGACCACGTCGGGTGCTACGGCTACAGCCGTAACACAACGCCGCACTTGGACAAGCTGGCCGGCGAAGGCATGTTGTGGGAGGAGATGTCCGCGGCATCGTGCTGGACGGTCCCTTCGCACATGAGCCTGTTCACGTCCCTCTATCCGTCCGCGCATGGTGTGGACAGCACCAAGAAGAGCCTCGGCGACGGCGTGCCGACCATGGCGGAGTTGATGGCGCGGCATGGCTACGAGACGGCCGGGTTCGTTACCGGGCCCTCTCTGAATCACGCCATGGGCTTCAACAGGGGGTTCGGCTTCTACGACGACTTCACCGTCACGCTGATGCACGAGACAAACCTCTTCGAGGACCTCGACGTCGAGAAATCCGGCGTGAACCAGGTCCCGACCAATCACCTGATCACAAGGCTTGCCGCGGACTGGCTGCGCAAGCACACGAGCGGCAAGTTCTTTCTCTTCCTTCACTATTGGGACTGCCATAACGACTACATCCCGCCGGCGCCTTACGACAGGATGTTCTCGCGTGACCGCCGGGCTGTTGAGGTAGGCCGCGCCGTCTCAAGCCGGCGGGCCGAACTGGAGCGCAACGCCTCCACTGCCGAGAAGGAGGGGCTTGTGGCGCAGTACGACGGCGAGATTGCTCAGACGGACAATCACGTGGGCAAGCTGCTTCAGGCTCTGGATGAGCTGGACCTGACGGCGCGAACCATCGTGATCGTCCTATCCGATCACGGCGAGGGCTTCTGGGAGCATGGCAAGCTGCTGCATGGATACGGACTGTACGAGGAACTCCTGCACGTGCCCTTCATCCTCCGTATGCCCGGCGTCGCGCAGGCCGGTCTGCGCGTCAAGGGCAATGTGAGCCACGTGGACGTGTTGCCTACGCTGTTCGGCCTGCTGGGGCTTCCGCAGCCAGCCGGCGCGCACGGGCTGGACCTGTCGGCCGTGTGCAGAGGAGAGGCGGGCGTTCCCAGTCGTCCGGTGTTCAGCGAGTACCATCTGGCCGAGGGGGCGCGCTCCGTGCGATGGGGGCCCTGGAGAATGACGCTTGCGGAGGGTAGCAAGGCAGGGGAGTTGTTTTTCGTGAAGGCCGGCCGCGCCGTGGCTCCCAAAGATGCCGGGGCCAGCGGCGAGGAGACGGCCGAGGCGTCGCAGGCTCTGGGCGCTGCGCTGACTGCCGGGCCTGGCAGCACAGGCGCAGCGTGTGGGCAAGCGAAGCCGTCGAACCTTGACGCGAAGACGGAGCGGCTGTTGCGGAGCTTGGGATACGTGCAGTGACGGCGCTGGGCTCTTAGACCAGCAGAGCCTGGAGGGGAAGATGCGACTGGGAGTCTGGCGAATCCCGGCGGTGGCGGCGGTGTTGTGCGTTGGCGCCCTGGCCAGCTTCCGCGTGGCCGGCGCGCAGGGACAGACAGAACGCCAGCGGCTGATGGAAATGGCCGCGGAGGCCATGTCGAAGTCGCAACTTGACGAGGCGCGGGCGAGGTACGCCTTTGCGGTTGAGGTCGAGCCAGAGGACGCCTGGGACTCGCCCGCGGCGCTGTTTCTGGTGATGAGCTTTGAACGCGGCGGCGTTCTGGACGAGGTGTCGCTGGCGGACTGGGCAGCCAGACGTTTTGGCCCTGGCCCCGCGTACACGCTGATAGGCCGCGCTCTGGAGGAGTACCACGTGAGGCTGGCGCCCGACAGCCTCGCCGGGGAGTTGGAGAGACCTTTGCGGGAGTGTTGGGTTCCGCAGCCGCCGGGCGCGGCGCCGAGGGGCGCTGGGCCAAACGTCGGAGCGCTGGCCTGCGCGGCAGGGGCGAGCGTCAACGCAGTCGCGTGGCGAAGCGCGGACCTGGGCCGAACCGCCGAGGTCGGCTCGGTCGGTAGTGTCAGCGCCGGCGTTTGGCCGACGAGGGAGTCCGGGGTCTCGACCGGTGTCACACTCAACCCCAGCGCGACGGTCTTGCCGTCCGCGAGGACGAACGCGCCGACACAGACGGCCGACGTGAGCGCCGGAGGCGGCCCGCCCGCCCTGCTGGCAAAACCCGAGGACCTGGACCTTATGGCGGCCGCGGGCCCATGGTCCGCCGGCTCAGCAGGGCTGGCGCGTCCGGTCGGGGTGGCGGCAGCGGCGAGCGTGGGCTGCGGTGGTGGTCCACCGCCGCTCATATTGAGACCCGACGCGTTCGACACGATATCAGCCGCGCGTCCGTCCTCCGTGGCAACGCGGCGCGAGACCGGGCCGATGGCGCTGGCCGCGCTGGCCGGAGAGAGTGGCGTGGCGCCGACTTGGGTAGCGTTGGCCGGCGAGTGGCAGGCCATAGAAGCGCCGGGGCGGTCCGCTGTGCCATCTGGCTCTTCTGCTCCGGTGGGGCTGCCTGCGGTGGCCGCGCCTGGCGCGTCCGTCGCCTATTGGAGCAAGGCAACGCTCAGCGAGGTCGCCGTGCTCTTGAACATCGTCACGCCCTCGCCCGACCTGGCCCCTGTCCGGTCTCTGGCGAGCCAGCGCGGTTCGCCCGGCCTGCTCGCGGCCCACGATGCCGGGGCTCGACAGCCCGGCGTCGCCGCGTTCACCGGCGCAGACCAGCTTCACGTGTCCTCCGCGCCGGGGGCGCCCACAACCGCTGCCTCGCCCTTCACCGCCTCCGCCTGGGGAGTCGCCAGCACGGCCGCGGCGCCGTCCGATGCCGGCGGGCGCGTGGGATCCATGGCGTCGCCGCATGTGGGGGACGGCGCGGCTGCGCTGCCAAACGGGTTCGCCGGATTCCCAGGCGCCGTTACCAGCCTTCGCGTTTCCTCAGCGCCTGACGCGCCTCTCGTTTCGGTCTCGCCGCTAACGGCGATTGCGTGGAGCATCGCCAGCATCGCTGAGCCGCCCCCCGGCGAGGGCAAGCGCGTCGGGCCCATGACGGCTCCGCAGATCGGGCCAGGCGCGGCGCTGGCGCTCAGCGCGTCCGGGGGGAGCGGATTGGCCAGCGGCGTCGTGGCGGCCGTCGCTTCCGGCGTCAACTCTCCGGTCCTGGCGCCTGGCAGCGATGGTGGCGCGGCCGTGCGTCTGGCCGAGTTCGGGGGCGCTCCGGCCGTTGCCCCGCTTGACGCTGGCCGATCCAGCGGTCTTGGCGGCGCCTCCTCGATGCCGACGGCCTCTCCCTTTGATCCGGCGTTTCGCGCCCCGGGCGCTTCGATGAATCGGCCTGCTACCGACATCGCGTCCATGCTGGGGGTGGACAAGATCGTGGGTGAACTCCAGCGCAAGGTTCGGCTGCTGGCCTATAACGAGCTGGTGAGAGGCGGGGAGGAGCTCTACCGGCAGGAGAGGCCGTTGGAGGCCAGGGTGCTGTTCGCCAAGGCGCTGGCTTCCGAGGGACAGGAGAAGACACTCAGCAAGGCGGCGAGCGGGATCGTGCTCACCTTCATGGAACCCGCAGGTCTCAACATTCAGGCCTGTCGGAGTTGGGCGCGGACCAACATCCCCAACGAAGAAGGGCAACAGCGCGTCACGCTGGCCATTGGCGAGCTTTACTACCGCAACCAGGATTACGGCCAGGCTATCGTGGAGTTGGAGGATCTCACAAAGCAGAAGGGCCATGTGGCCGAGTCCGCGTCGCTGGTTGTGGCGCTGAGTCTTCTCGGCAAGGGGGAGAGGTGGCAGGCCATCGGGCGGCTGAACAAGGTGGCCACTGAATCGGCCTCTGACGAAACGTCGGCCAAGGCCATGTTTCTTGTCGGGTGGGCCTACTTGCAGTCGCAGCAGTACGAGGCGGCGCGAAGCGCCTTTGACCGCCTTGTGCGCAAGCACCCGGACAGCCAGTTCGCCAAGAAGGCCGCTGAGTTGAGTGAGCGGCTGAAGTCTCATGTGAAGAAGTAGACGTGGAGAGAGGGGACCGTTGATAGTTGACTTGCTGGAAAGCCGGAGCATTTACATCATCCGCGAGGCGTATGCGCATTTCCGCAATATGGCCATGCTCTGGTCCATTGGCAAGGACTCGACCACGCTGCTGTGGATGGTGCGCAAGGCGTTCTTGGGGCGCGTGCCTTTCCCGATTCTGCACATTGATACGGGGTTCAAGTTCCCGGAGATCTACGAGTTCCGCGACCGGTACGCGCGGGAGTGGGGGCTGGACCTGCGCGTGGTGCGCAACGACGCGGCGATTGCGCAGGGGATGAACCCGAAGACGGAGAAGCTGGCCTGTTGTTCGGCGCTGAAAACCGAGGCGCTACGGCTGGCGATGGGGCGGTTCCGCTTCGACGCGCTGCTGCTGGGCATCCGGCGCGACGAGCACGGCATCCGGTCCAAGGAGCGCTACTTCTCGCCGCGCGACGACCAGTTCCGCTGGAACTACCACGGTCAGCCGGCTGAGATGTGGGACCAGTACAAGTCGCAGGCCGAGGCTGGGGCGCACCTGCGCGTGCACCCGCTGCTGCATTGGCGCGAGGTGGATGTGT
>CAYYEE010000262.1:0-6491 GCA_964470775.1 uncultured Planctomycetota bacterium
GCGCGCACTGCGGCACGCACGTCGCGTCCCGAGCGTCGGGCGCCGCCACCACGCTCGTCATCAGCGCCGCGTCCCGCGCGTCCCGCGCCAGGGGCCCAATCTGATCCAGCGACGATCCAAACGCCACCAGCCCATAGCGCGACACGCGGCCGTAGGTCGGCTTGAACCCGGTCACCCCGCAGAACGCCGCGGGCTGGCGGATCGAGCCGCCCGTGTCCGACCCCAGCGCCAGCCACGCGCTGCCCGACGCCACCGCCACGGCCGAGCCCCCGCTCGACCCCCCGGGCGTGCGGCCCAGATCCCACGGGTTGCGCGTCTTCTTGAACGCCGAGTGCTCGGTCGAAGACCCCATGGCGAACTCATCCATGTTCGTCTTCCCAAGAATCACCGCGCCCTCGGCCACCAGCCGCTCCACCACGTGCGCATTATAGGGAGGCCGGAACCCCTCCAGAATCTTCGACCCGCACGTCGTCGGCCCGCCCTTTACGCAGATATTGTCCTTCACGGCCACGGGCACCCCGCCCAGCGCCCCGATATCCTCTCCCGCCCCCAGCCGGCGATCCAACTCGTCCGCCCGGCCCAGCGCCCCTACCGCGTCCACGTGCAAAAAGGCCTCCACCTTCGGTTCCACGGCCTCCAGCCGGGCCAACGCCGCCTTGACCGCGTCGCGGCAAGACACCTTCCGCGCCCGGATCGCGTCTCGAAGCTCAACCGCCGTCAGGTCCAGCAAGTCTTTCATGGCAACTCCCCGCCGGAAGAAACCGCCGCCGCCCACGACGCCCGCTCAGCCCAGCTCAATCACTCTCGGCGCTCGGAAGAACGTCTTCACCCGGTCCGGCGCGTTCAGCAGCGCCTCTTCCGGATCAAGCGAAGGCGCGCCGACATCCGGCCGAAACACGTTCACCCCGGCGTTAGGCCGCGGCATCGGCTCCACCGCCGACGTGTCCAGCTCGTCCAGCTTGGCCATGTACGCCAACACCCGCCCCAGTTGGTCCGCCATCTCCTGGCGCGTCGCCTCGTCGAGTTCCAGCCGCGACAACGCGGCCACCCGGTCCACGTCTTCCCGGCTCAGACCCATCTTTTCCCTCCTAACACGTCGATTCTTGAATTCTACCATTCCCGCCCCGCCAAAGAAAGGCGGCGCGCCTGGCCTGCGACACCCGCGCCCCCTGTGCCACAAACAAGCAGAACCTCGCTTTTTCGGAACACTCTTGCGCGCCCGTCGTTTTCCGTCCTCATCTGCGCCATCCGCGTCATCTGCGGTTGCCATTCGTCGTCTGCCGTTCCATGCCGCCCCGTCACCAAGTGCGATGAGGCGGTGGCCGCGTTCGCAACCGAGCCGCTCGGCCAGGGCGTGCCATCTCCAGCCGATTTTCAGGGCCGGAAGAACCCCGGCGAAATAGCCGGCGGTGAGGCGCTCCCAGCCCACCCCCGCATCCCCGCACCGCCGACACCCACGCCCTCTAACGGCCCGTTTGAAAAGACACCGCGTCGGCGGGGACATGGCGTCTCAGCCCGCCAACGGCGGGATCGCAACATGTCCCCGGAACAGACGCGACATTTTCAACAGGCTGCTAAGAACAGCCACAACGCAAACGACTCTTCCCAAGTCTTAACTTGACTTTGCATCGGCCTTTGTGTACACTCGCCCCCAGACTCGGCAAAGTCATTCCCAACCAGAGATGGCGTTACGCCTGTGTCGCTGTGAACCGGGCCACAGGCAGGCGTACGTCCGTTGCCGGAACAAGGGCGCCGGATAGAGGGGGAGGGTTGGGATGGAAAACCCAGGACACATCCACGAATCGCGACATTCCTATCGCCATAGTGCGTCTCGCGGCGTTTGCTGTCCAGGCGTCAACCTGCCTGCCCCGCCTTGTCGCGTCCAGCCGCGTTTGGGACATCCCTGACCAGCCACGTCGCCCTGGAGGAGCACACCCATGAGTCACCGCTTGCGGGTTGTTGCAGCCGCCACCCTGGCGTGCTGCCTGGCCGCGGGCTGCGCTGGCCCGCTGCTCTATACTTACGCGAAAAAAGACTACGCCCAACGCGCTCAGGCGGAAGCCGCTCAGCGGCAGAACCTTGACGCCATCCGCCGGGCCTGCCTCAAGGCCCCGCCCGCCAGTTGCTTTAACGCCCCCCTCCTCTTTGTCGTGCCTTCCTCGGCCTTTGTCCGCGCCAACATCGTCATCGAAGCAGGCCAAGTGCCCGCCCATTCCGACGTTCTCGACTACGTCCTTGAAGCCAACCTGCGCGAAATGCGCTTCGATGCCGGGCTCCTCCAGCATTCCGGACTCTTTCGGACTGTGGAAACCGTGGAAGCGGCCAATGGCAACGGAGAAGAGGATAACCGCGCCGCGATCGGCGGTTACAGCATCCACTGCGTCAGCGTCTACCGAGGGGGCGTCAAGGTCTGGGGATATGACCTCCGCGGTCCCAACCTCATCAGGCCCGTGTTTATCAGCTCCCTCGACATCCGCCACGCCGCCCTCAACGGATGGGATTCCCTGGTCCAGATCATAAAGTCTGGCCGCTAGCCTTCAGTCATCCCTCATCGCCCTTACCCCAGACAAGGAGGAAGTGAAGTGAGCAGGATAGCAAGCAGCATCGTGCTGGCGTTGACCCTGGCCGCCACCCTGGCCGCCCCAGGATGCGAAAGCTCTTATGTGCCCCACCCGGGGGACAGCTACCCCAGCCACCGCGTCACCTCGGCCGCGCCCGCCGCCCGCCGCAGCGTTGCCGTCGCCCCGGCCCCGGCCCCAGCCCCCATGCCGGTCAAGGCCGAGCCCGCCCCTGCCCCCGCCCCGGCGCCTGCTCCCATGCGCGCCATCGCCGCCCCGGCCCCGGCCGCCGACAGCCTGTCCCGCGCCGTCCTCGCCTTCCCCACGGGCGACCGCGCCACCAGCGTCCTGCTCGTCGAAAAGGTCGGCCCCAGCCAGGTCCAGTGCGGACAAGCCTTTAGCTATGACATCGATGTCACCAACCTCAGCAACACCGCCCTCGAAAACGTCGTCCTCTTCGAGCAGCTCCCCTCCAATTTCGCCTACGTGAAAGCCATCCCCTCCCCCTCCACCACCAGCGGCGCCGAGCTGCGCTGGGCCATGGGCGCGCTGCAGCCCATGTCCACGCGTTCCTTCAAGATTCACGGCTCCGCCAAGGCCGCCGGCGCCATGACCCACACCGCCAAAGTCGCCTTCGAGACGCCGCCCCTCAGCATCACCATCGTCGCCATCGAGCCCAAGCTCGCCCTTGCCAAAGCCGCCCCGGCCGAAGCCATGCTCGACGAAGCCATCCCCGTCAAGTACGCCGTCAGCAACGAAGGCACCGGCCTCGCCCGCAACGTCAAGATCACCGAAAACCTCCCCGACGGCCTCCTCACCGCCGACAACAAGAGCGCCGTCAGCCTCGACGCCGGCTCCCTTGACCGCGGCGACGCGCGCGAGTTCAACGTCGCCCTCAAGGCCGTCAAGCCCGGCCGCTATACCTCCACCGCCACAGCCAGCGCCGACGGCGGACTCACCGCCCAGGCCACCACCACCACCACCGTCCGCCAGGCCCAGCTCACCCTCGCCAAGACCAGCCCTGCCAAATCCTACGTAGGCAGCAAGGTCGCCTACCAAATTACCGTCACCAACAAGGGCGACGGCCAGGCCCGCGGCGTCGTCGTCACCGACACCATCCCCGCTGGCGCCAAGTTCGAGTCCGCCACCGATGGCGGCGCCCTCACCGGCGACGCCATCGTCTGGAACATCGGCGCCCTCGCCCCTGGCCAGTCCAAGACCGTCACCGCCACCCTCCGCGCCGTGGACATCAGCAAGATTACCAACACCGCCACAGCCACGGCCAACGGCGCCGACACCGTCACAGCCACGGCCACCACCGACCAGATCGGCATCCCCGGCATCCTCCTCAACGTCGTAGACACCGAAGACCCCGTCATGGTCGGCCAGCAGACCACCTACATCATCGAAGCCCAGAACCAAGGCTCCGCCGACGGCACCAACATCCGCATCCGTTGCGAGCTCGAACCCAACGCCGAGTACGTCTCCTCCACCGGCCCCACCCAGGGCAAGCTCGAAGGCAACGTCCTCACCTTCACCCCGCTCGCCCGCCTCGGCCAGCGCGAAAAAGCCACCTGGCGCGTCACGGTCAAGGCCGTCAAGGCCGGCGACGTCCGCTTCAAGACCTACATGGAAAGCGACCAGCTCACCCGTCCCGCCTACAAAGCCGAAGCCTCCAACTTCTACAACTAACGCCTGAAACGCGGCGCGAACCCCTCTGTCCGGCGGGCGGCCTCGCCGCCCGCCGGACAGCCGCTCTTGACGTCCTTGTTGTCCTTGTCGTCCTTCTCTGCCGCCGACCTTTCTGGTACCATACCCCCCAGCAACAAACCCGCACCGCCCCCTTTGGAGGAGCCAAGCCCATGTCGCGCGCCATCATGCGAACCCTGACGTTGGCGTTGAGCTGCCTTCTTCTCACCGGCTGCGCCTTTGAACGCCGCCTCCGCCCCGAGGCCAACGTCCCACAGCCCAGCTGGGTCGCCGCCCCCAACGTCACCATGCGCGAAGAAGGCCGCCGCACCTTCGTCGGCATCGGCCTCTCCGATAACATCCTCGATGAAGCCGGCGGCCGCAGCCGCGCCCTCCGCAACGCCTCCCAGCAGGTCGTCAACCAGGTCTGCACCGACGTCGAAAGCCGCTTCAGCAGCAACGAAATCCTCGACGGCGCCCTTTACAAACCCGGCGGCGCCACCTACTCCCGCATCCACGACCAACTCGTCGCCCGCGCCGACGGCATTGTCCGCCAGCTCGAACCCGTCCAGTTCTACTGGGAAAAATGGGAGCTCCGCGAATACACCTTCGGCCCCGTCTTCACTCGCTACAAGTACTACGTCCTCGCCGAACTCCCCGAAACCGAATACCAGCGTCTCCTGAAGGAAGCCGCCGCCATCGTCCCGGCGGCCAAGTGAAACGAACGGCGGATGAGGCTAACCCGTCCTGGCTCACCCGGCGCCGCCACACCCTTGCCGCCGCGGCAGGCCTGCCCCCCGCGGCCAGGAGCCCCTCTCGCCCTCGCCGCCCTCTTCTGCCTCCTCGCCCTGACCGCCTGCCAGACCGAACGCCTCATCGAACGCTCCAAACCCGAACCCGCCTGGCGCCACTGGGGCGACATGGTCGAAGGCGACCGCCGCTACTACGTCGGCGTCTCCACCGCCGATAACACCCTCGACGAACACAGCGCCCGGCTCCGCGCCCGCATGAGCGCCTGCGAACGCATCTCCGAATCCATCGCCCTCGAAGCCGCGCGCCTCTCCCGCGGCGCCCCGCTCCCCGGCGGCGCGCTCCCCAGCCAATTCCACGTCTCTTACCAGAACCAAATCCGCAACGCCACCGTCGAGGACTGGTACTTCGAAAAGTGGCGCATCCGCCCCCACTGGTTCTCCCCACCCTTTGACCGCTGGAAGTGCTTCGTCCTCGTGGCCTACCCCACCTCCGAGTTCAACAACGCCGCCGCCCGCGCCGCCGAAGAAGCCGGCAGCGACCTCAACCTCTTCCTCGCCCGCATCCAATCCGCCCTGGCCCAGCGCCGCCTCGCCGACGCCCTCCGCGAAGCCCAGTCCGCCACTCTCCGTTGCCCCCGCGAGTTCAGCGCCTGGTGGGCTCTCTACGAAGTCCAGACCGCTCGCGGCGCACACGACGAAGCCCTCGCCGCCCTCCGCGCCGCCCAGGTCCAGGCCCGCGACGACCTCGAACGCCAGGCCGCCGGCCAGGCCATCCTCCAAACCCGCGACAGCCAAGCCCGGCAGATCGAACACGAAGCCGCCCTCGCCCGCAGCCAAGGCCGCCTGCCCCACGCCCTCGACCTCCTCGAAAAAGCCTGGCGCGCCGCCGGCGACGCCGCGCTCCGCGACCGTCTCTCCCAGACCGCCTACGACATCCTCGCCGCCCAGGCCGCCCAAGCCGTCCAGCAAGCCTCCCAAACCCACGGCCCCGTTGCCCTCTCCACCTTCGCCCCCGAAGACGGCGCCACCCGCGCCGAAACCAGCGCCCTCCGCTCCTCCATCGCCCGCATCCTCGCCGCCCAAGGCCGTCCCCTCCTCATCCACGACATCGACCCCGGCCAGGCCCAGCGCTTCAGCCGCGGCGACTGGACCGGGTCCGACACTCTCCGCCGCCAGCTCGAAGCCCAGGGCATCCGCTCCCTCGTCCTCGGCCGCGTCGGATCCACGATCAACATCCACCTCGCCAACCTCGCCAGCCCCCAAACCCTCCTCCTCGCCGCAGGCCCGCGCCTCGACCCAGCCCGCGGCAGCCCCGAGTCCCCCCTCTGGGACCGCTTCCAGGCCGTCGCCCCCGCCAACCCCAAAGCCCCCTTCCTCGTCTCCCTCTGGACCGCCGAGCGCGAGTACCCCATCGGCGCCCGCCTCCGCGTCCAAGCCAAAGCCTCCCGCGACTGCCACCTCTACGTCTTCTCCGTCCCCACCAGCGGCGGAT
>CAYYEE010000263.1:0-6463 GCA_964470775.1 uncultured Planctomycetota bacterium
GAGGGGGAGCGGCGGCTGCAGAACGTGTCCGCCAGCGGCAATGTGAAGTTCCACGACCGCGCGGCTGGTTTGGAGGGGGCATGCGCGCGGCTGGAGCAGCGGACGGCGGACGGGGTGATGGAGCTGATCGGCGAGCCGCTGTGCCGTGTCAAGGCCAAGGGCAGCGAGATCGAGGCGCCCAGGCTGGTGCTGAAAGGCGGGCGGCTGGAGGCGTGGGATCCGGGCCGGATGACGCTGCTGGGACCGGCGGAAGGCGGGGCCGGCGCGGCGCCGCGCAAGGTGGAGGTGTCGTGGAAGGGGCGGATGTCGCTGGCGCGGGAGGAAGGGCAGGCGGAGTTCCGCGGGGGCGTCGTCTTCCGCGACGGGGCGGCGGAGGTGTCGTGCGAGACGTTGCGGGCGGAGTTTGACGCGAAGGAAGGCAAGGCGCGGCGCGTGGAGGCGCGGGGGGGCGTGGCCTTCAAGTCGGCCGAGGGAGAGGGGACGGGCGAGAGGTTGCTGGTGAACCCGGAAGGGGAGGCGTTTGAGCTGTACGGCCGGCCGGCGCGGTTGAGCCGCGGGGGGCAGAAGTTCGAGGGCGACGAGGTGCGCGTGGACCGCAAGACCGGGGTGGTGGCGTCGGACAAGCCGGGGGTGATGACGGCGGACGCCGCGGCGATGGGGATGGAGGCCGGCAGCGGCGGCGTCACCGCGCGCTGGGGCGGCAGCCTGCGCTATTGGACCCAGGATCAGCGGGTCGTGTTGAAAAAGGACGTGAAGCTGGAGATGGGCGGGCAGACCATGGAGGGGCAGGAGATCGAGCTGCGGCGCGGGGACAACGTGGTGATCGGCCGGGGACCGGGCGTTTTCGCTTCCTCGGGCAGCGAAGGACTGGGCGCGGCGCAGGGCCGCTGGGGCCAGAGCATGACGTATCTGATGGACAAGCAGGCGGGCACGCTGAGGGGGGGCGTGGCGTTGGAGACGGGCGGGCAGCGGCTGGAAGGCGAGGAGGTGCAGTTCAGCCGCAAGGACAACACGGTGACGGTGCGCGGACCTGGGTCGCTGAAGGCGGCGGAGGGCGGCGCCGGCGGGCTGAAGGGGCCGGCGCGGGCGGAGTGGCAGGAGGGGCTGACTTACGCGGTGGGCGAGCAGCGCGCCATTTTGCGCGGGGCGGTGAAGCTGGAGACGGGCGGCCAGGAGCTGCGGTCGGAAGAGGTGGAGCTGAAGCAGAAAGAGAAGATGATCGTGGCGCGGGGGCCTGGGTCCGTGACGATGGAGCTGGAACCGCTGGCCGGGCAGACGGCGCCAGGGGAGAAGGTTCTGGCTTCGTGGCGCGAGGGGATGGCGTACTCGATGGAGCTGGAGCGGGCGCTGATGCGGGGCCAGGTGAAGGTGACGCAGGGGGAGCAGAGCTTGGAGGCGGACGAGGTGGAGATTCGGCGGCGCGAGGAGATGGTGACGGCGCGGGGGCCGGGCCGGTTGAAAGGGACTGTGGCGGGCGCGGAGAAGGCGGGCGCTTCGACGGCCAGCGGCCCGCCAGCGCCGGCGGAGCTTTCGTGGCAGACGGGCATGACGGTGTTGGGCCAGAAGCGCGTGGCGGTGTTTACAGGCGCGACGCGGCTGCGGCAGGGTAAGCTGTCGCTGGACGCGGAGACGCTGACCGCGCTTTTCGACAAGGACCGCAAGCTGGAGCAGGGGATTGCGGAAGGGAACGTGACCGGCAAGGACGAGGAGCGCAAGGCTCTGGCGCGGGGAGAGAAGCTGGAATGGCGCGCGGCCGAAGGCACGGCGCGGCTGTGGGGCAGCCAGGACAAGCCCGCCTACGTGGAGATGAACGGCTTTGGCCAGACCAGCCCGCAGTTCGTGTTCACCAACGGGTTCCAGACCGTGGAGGCGCTGCGGCCGCGGAGTGCGACGGCGGGGGAGTAGGGAGCAAGAAGATTGAGCGGATCGGCCCAGGCGTCGGGGCGTGGTGTGGCGGGCTGGCTGGCGCAAGAGGACGGAACGCAGGCCGCGACAGCCAGGAGCAGCGGCAGAACGGCGCAGAGCGGCGCGCGGCGGAGAATGGGCATGGCGCCCTCCCTCTCGAGTCCGGCGCCGGCCTACTTGGCGGGTTCGACGGCTGGGGGTTTGGGGCCGACCCACGTCAGCGTGGTGGCCAGGTCGGCCAGGCAGACGAAGCCGTCTTCGGGGCTGGCGAGGATGAACTCGTAGGCGAGGGGGGCGGTGGAGCCGAGTTCGGCGCCTGTGGCGGCGTCGGCGAGCACGAGGGTCTTGGGGCTGCGCAGGTAGATGACATACTTGTCGTCGGCGGTGAGGAAGCGTTCGCAGTTCTTGGCGGGCTGTTTCCAGACAAGGAGGCCGTCTTCGGCCTTGGCGCAGTAGAGCTCGCCGCTGTGGGTGACGAGGAAGACGCGGCCTTTGGAGAGCATGGGGCGCTGCATGGCCATGCCGCCGATGGGGACTTTCCAGTTGATGACGCCGGTGGCGGAGTGGAAGCAGTAGAGGTTGAAATCCGCGCCGCCGACGAGGAGGATGGGACCGAAGACGCCGATCGGGGCGTAGGGTTTGCGGCCGATGGAGGTGCGCCAGGCTTGCTGGCCGGTGTTGGAGAAGTAGGCGGCGACGGTGCAGTCGTCCAGGGACATCTGGATGAGGCTTCTGGAGGAGCTGTCAACGCTGAGGGGGTTGGCGTCGATGCGGACGGGGAGGTACTTGTCAAAGCCTGTGGTGGAGTCGATGAGGTGGATGCTGGAGTCGGCGCCGGCGTAGACAAGGCCGTCGTCGGCGGGGAAAACGGTGAAGTCGAAGGGGCCCATGTTGACGCGGCGGCGGTTGAGGAGGGCGCCGGATTTTTCGTCAAGGACGATCAGGTTGCCGCCGGACATGGCGAAAAGGCCGCCGTCGCCGTCACGCGTGGGGCGGCCGTCGAGGGGGTAGCGGATGTCCTTGCGCCACGCGATGGAGCCGAGGGCGCGGTTGACGCGGAAAAGTTCGCCGTTGACACAGTAGATGAAGAAGGAGTCGCCCAGGACGTGGCCGGGGGGGACGGCGGTGACGCCGAGGGGCAGCGTGCGGAGGACACGGAAGGAGCCGCCCATGCGCTGTTCGAGGGGAGCGTCGTTGGGGGCGGAGCTGGCGGCGTCGGAGCGGGAATGGACGGCGCAGGCGGTGAGAACGTTGAGAGCGACGACCGCGACAGCGGCCAAGCGGGCGGCGTTCATGGGCATGGCATCCTCCACACGCGCGTCTCCGGGCCGGGCCGAGGGAGACCCAGCAGGGATGGCACGGCAGGATTATGTCATTTCGCGGTTGAGGATGCAAGAACAGGGCGGAGGAAACGGAGCTTGCCCGCGCCGTGCGGGCGCCGTATCATGCCGCCAAAGGCCCGCGCATGGGAAGCGCCACGGCGCGGACGGGTTTGCGGGCCGGCCACAAGGAGCGAGCGATGAAACTGGGTTTCATGACGTTCATCAAGCCGGAATGGACGCTGGAAGAACACATCGCGGCGGCGAAGCGGCATGGGTATGCGGGGATCGAGCCGCGTTCGGAGGCGAAGCACAATCACGGCATCGAGCTGGATACGCCGGACGCGGCCATCGCGGCGGCGCGGCGGCGGGTGGCGGACGAGGGGCTGGAGTTCTGTTGCGTGGCCACGTCGCGCCGATACAGCATGAGCGATGCCAAGGAGCGGCAGGAAAGCGTGGACCTGACCAAGCGCTATGTGGAGCTGGCGGCCAAGGTGGGCGCCCCGTTTGTGCGCGTGTTCGGCGGCGTGTTGCCGGAGAAGACGTCTGTGTTCCAGGCCGTGGCCTACATGGCCGACGGGCTGCGCGAGGTGGGCCGCTTCGCCGAGGGCTATCCCGTCACGGTCTGCGTGGAGACGCACGATCACTGGCTGTCCACGTACCGCATGATGGAACTCATCCGGCGCGTGAACCACCCGCGGATTCAGGTGAACTACGATTACGCGCATCCACTGCGGGAGTTCGAGCCGGCCTACGAGAGCTATATGCACGTGCGGCCGTGGGTAAAGCACACGCACATGCACGACCTGAAGCTGAACGAGAAGGGGGAGATTGTGTTCTGTGAGCCGGGCACAGGCGATGTTCCGCACAAGCAGGTGATGTCGCTGCTCAAGGCGGACGGGTATAAGGGGTACTTTTCGCTGGAGGTGATGGGCGCGGAGCCCGAGGCGACGCTGGCAGGGTATGCGCGGATGTTCAACGCGATTATGGCGGAGATCTGAGCGGCGGGATCGCGGCGGAATAGAGACGGGCAGGTCTGACCGGCGGGAAAACAACGGAGCGTGGCAGGCGGCCGCCACGCTCCGATTGTGGTGTGAGGCAGGCTACTTGGCCTTCTTGTCCTTGGGCGCCGCTTGGGGGGCTTCCTTGGCCGCGTCCTTGGCGGGCGTGGCCGGCCATTGAGCCACGGCCTTCTCGATTTGCTTGTCCATGCCGTCCATGGGGTGGCCCGACCAGAGGACCTTGCCGTCGGGACCGACGATGAAGGCATGGGGGATGCCGCGGACACCGTACTTGTCGCCGTCCTTGGACTCAGCGCCGACAATGTACTCCATCTGCTTCTTGGCGCCGGCGTTCATCTGCTTGATGAAGGGCTCGACCTTGGAGGCGGGCTCGTTGCTGAGGCCGATGATGACAACGCCCTTGTCAGCGTACTTTTTCTGGATTTCGTTGATGTGGGGGATGGAGCGGCGGCAGGGCGGGCACCACGTGGCCCAGAACTCGACGACCACGATCTTGCCCTTGAGCTTGGCGAGAGAGACTTCGCCTTCGGTGTTGAACCACTTGGCGGCGGAGATCTCGGGCGCAACGCTGCCGGCTTTGGGTTCGGCGGCGGCCTGACGCCAGGCGCCCAAGGCGGTGGTGAGGGCCAACGCGACGGTGACGGCGAACGCGGTTCTCATTGCGTCCTCCTTTGTTCCCAACAGGTGGTTCGGCCGAAAGCGGCTTATACACTCAGTATGCCGCGCAGGGGGGAGGACATCAAGGGCGGGGGGGGTGGGGGGGGGGGCTGGGGGGGGGGTTTGGGTTGGGGTTTGGTTGCGGGGAGCCGCCGGGCGGCGGTTTCGCCTTGGCGGGTGGTTGATAGGTCGTTGGCGAGAATCTTGAGGATTTGACTCTCGATCTGGGGCAGGCCGGCTTCGGCGGCGCGGGTGGCGGCGGTTTCGAGGCGGGCGGCGATTTCGTTGCGCAAGGTCTGGGCGCGGTGGCTGTCGCTGAGCTGCTTGACCTCGCGGCGTTCGTCGTCGGTGAGTCTGGGGTTGCGGCTGATTTCGTCCAAGAGGGCGCGGGCGTTGGCGTAGTCGCGGTCTCTGAGGAGCTGGGCGGCGGCTTTGATCTGGGCGGCGGGCTGGGGGGGCTCGGAACTGCGGCCGAAGAAGGTGTGGCCGGCGGCGACGCCGAGGGCGAAGACGATGACGAAGAACGGCCACAGCCGCAAGGGGCTGGCCGCTTCGGCGCGGGGGGTGACGGGCAGGGCGGCGGCGAGTTCCTCGGCGCTCTTGGGCGCGAGGAGCTGGGCTTCGATGCGTTCGAGTTCGCGTTCCAGGGCTTGGGCGCTGAGGACGCGCTTGGAGCGGTCCTTTTCGAGCATGTGGAGGATGAGATCGTTGAGGTTGCGGGGCAGGTCGGGAACCCACGAGGCGGGGGCGTCGATCTGGGCGGTCTTGATCTTGTTGATGACGTCGGCGGGGCTGGCGCCGGTGATGGGGAGGCGGCCGGTGACGCACTGGTAGAGCACGACGCCGAGGGAGTAGATGTCCGTGCGTTCGTCCACCACGGCGCCGCTGGCTTGTTCGGGGGACATGTATTCGACGGTGCCGAGGACGCCGGCGGTGGCGGTCATGCGGGTAGCGTCGGTGACGCGGGCGATGCCGAAGTCGGTGACTTTGACGCCGCCTTGGGCGGTGAGGAGGATATTGGCGGGTTTGATGTCGCGGTGGATGACGGAGCGGGTGTGGCAGTAGGCGAGGGCTTTGGTGGCTTCGAGCATGATGCGGGTGGCGCGCAGTGGGGAGAGACGCTTCTGGGCTTGGAGTTCTTTGTCCAGGTCCGCGCCTTCGATGAACTCCATGGCGTACCACAGGGCGCCTTCCTGGTGGCCGCTGTCATAAAGCTTGACGACGTTGGGGTGGTCGAGGCGTTCGAGGGTCTTGACCTCTCGGATGAAGCGCTGGCGGAAGACGGGGTCGAGGGCGAGCTGGGCGGGGAGGACCTTGATGGCGACAGGCGTGTTGGTCTCAGAGTCCTGTCCTTTGTAGACAACGCCCATGCCGCCGCGGCCAAGTTCTTTGACGATCTGGTACTTGCCCAGTCTGTCCATGGGGCGTGTCTCCTGGTGTGCTGTCCCGGAAAGGCCTTGCATTTCTGGGACAGCACAGATCCAAAGTCAACTCTCTGCCAGTGCGGTGTTTCGGAAATGCCCTGCATTTCCGAAACACCGCAGGGCGGGCTAACTCGAC
>CAYYEE010000264.1:0-6452 GCA_964470775.1 uncultured Planctomycetota bacterium
TGATAACCGCGGCCGCCGCCTCGATGTCCTCCAGCGTCTCCCCCTTGTCTACCAGGCGGAAGACCTCCGGATTGCCCGACTCCACGCCCAGACAGATATGCGGGGTTCGGCAGGCCTTGAGCAGATGCACCAGCTCCTCGTCAATCGTGTCCGCGCGCATGTTGTCCACGCTGATCCGCGCCGGGAACCCGCGGCTCGCGTAGTCGGCCAAAAAACGCTTGAAACGCGGACGGTCCAGCGTGGGGCAGTCGTCCACGATGCGCACCGTGTGCGCCTGTTCCAGAGTCCCCAGGTTCCGGGCAATCTCCTCCAGGCACGCGGCCGGGTCGCGGTAGCGGATGCGCCGCGTGGCGATGCTGCGCACTTCGCAGAATGAGCAGTTGAACGGGCAGCCGCGCGAGAGCTGGATGGGCAGCCACTGCATCCGTTCATAGCCCTCAGCCGTGGTGAAGTCCGCGTCCGGGATGTCCGGCCCTTCCGTCGGCCCGGCCGTGACGACCCCCGGCGCCTCGCCGCGCAGGACCTGCTCCGCCACGTCCGCCGCCACGCCATCCGCCTCGCCCTTGACCAGCGCCGCCCACGGCCGCCCCTCGACGGCCGCCTCGCCGTACAACGACACGTGCGGTCCGCCCGCCATCATGCGGCAGCCGGGCAGCGCCTCCTGAATGCGGTCCGCCAGGCGCAACGCCCGCTTGGCGTGCGTGGTGTAGAGCGTCATGCCCACGATGTCGGGCTTGAAACGCCTCACGGCCTCGACCGCCGCCTCATCGGTCCAGCGCAGAAATGACTGGTCGAACACGCGCGCATCCCACCCGCCCCGGCGCAATACCGTTGCCAGCAGCGTCAGGCCGTAGTGAGGCCAGTGCGACCGCGCGTCCTCCCGGCCTGCGCTCGAAGACACCAGCGCGATGCGGCCTGTCATGCCTGCCTCCCCTGCGCGACGCCCGGCCCCTCCGTTTCCCCGTCGCGCGAACACAAGAGGTTCACCTGTCCCCGCGTCGCGGCCACCAGCGTCCGGGACGTCTCCGGCCGCAGCGCCCGGAGTTTCTCGTCAATCACGGCGAACCGAAAACCCAGCCCTTCCAGAAGCCCCAGACACTCCGCCGCGTCGCAGCCGCACTCGGCCAACCGCCGCGGCCAGAACTCCATGATCACCTTGGCCTGCGGATTACGCTTCAGCGTTTCCTGCATCCCCTTCAGCGCCAGCCCTTCCGCCCCCTGAATGTCCATCTTTACCAGGCAGAGCCTGCCCCCCAGTTCATCCGCAAGGCTGTCCACCGTCACGGCCTCGACCTCCGCCAGTCTGCGCCCGGCGCCGCGATGGTGGATGCGATGGTCTCCCATGTTCTCGCTGGACATGGAGAGACACACCACGCCCTCGCGGTCCGATACCGCCTTCTGGAACGTGGTCACGTTGCCGAGGTTGTTGGCGCGCAGGTTCTCGCAGAGCAAGGCGTAGTTGGCCGGCTCCGGCTCAAAGGCGTACACCCGCCCCTCCGGCCCCGCGATCGAGGCCATCAACAGCGTGTAATAGCCGATGTTCGCCCCGATGTCCAGGGCCACGGCGCCGGGCCGCGCGTACCGCTTCACCAACTCCGTCTCGAACGGCTCGTACACCCCGTGATAGGCCAGGGCAAGGCTGTCAACCGAGTCCAGGCGCATCCGGAAGCCGTGAACCACCACGGTCTCAGGCTTGAACCGCCGCGTAATCGCGTTGTGGAGAGCGCGGATGGGCGGCAAGGCGCCGATCCCCGTGCCCGTGAAGAGCCGCACCACGCCGCGGTACAGCCGCCAGAAAATATCCGCCATCGGTCCGCCGCCTCCACCCAGACAATTCCCTGATCGCGCCGCCTTGCGGTCAAGACCCAGACTCGCGGTCGCGACTCCCGCGAGAGGCGCCGGGAGAGGAGCGATCCGTGACGCGAGGCCTCTTAAGCCGGCCTCTGCTCGGAGCCGTCCGCAAGGCGCCGCCCCTTGCAGCCTTCGGCGCCGCAGCGGCGGCAAGTAGAATAATGCCCCCACGCCCCCCTTGTCAACCGAATGGGACGAAGCTCTCCCCATCCTCAATGGCCTTCTCTCACGGATGCTCGCGCATTGTCGCTTGGAGCGCGTCTGCGAGGGGATAGCCTCGTTCGCACGTGTTCCAGGTGTCGTGAAAGCCAATACGCCGTGGAACGGCTCCATTCGGCTATTTGCGCCCTCTTGGTCCACACTGCGTGTAAGACTCCTTACGCTCATGCGCCTTGCGCCTCAGCCACGGCGCTGGTACCCTCAATGGTCCGTAAAAGCTGTGAACGGAACGCCCGTCCTGACGATGGCCCAGCGGCGGGAGTCAACGCCTCGTGGCGGATGGACGCGCCATCGGCTTTGCCAGGGAAGCGCCATGTACCCACTCAAACCGCTGAAGGTCTTTGTCCTGGATCGCGTTCACCAGGACCCGGTCTGCGCCGCGCGCCTCGAGCGCATGCTCAGAGGTCTGGCCCGCAACCCGGGCGTCACCATCATTACGCAGGACAATCTGGGCCAATGCGCCGCGGAGCTGCAGACGCTGTGGACCCCGGGGCCGGCTTTGGACGACTGCCCAAGGACCTACACGCGCCCCCTTCTCTTCACGACCATGGACCTGAGTTATGACCAACCGGACCTGTCGCCGCTGCTGAAACGCTGCCCGGACGATGTGACGCTGAGCACGCTTCAGATGATCTATGGCCAGATCCCCACGGCCGTGGACCAGCACCCCCACAACCTCGACCGGCGCGACAATTGCGTCTGCTGGCCAACTTACAACTTCGGGACCATGGTCGGCTGCCCGCACGGCTGTCTCTACTGCGGAGCGGGCAGGGCCGGCAAGTTCATCACGATCGCGCTCAACCTGGAGGAGTACATGGAGAAGGTCGTTGGCCCGATCATCGAGGCCAACCCGTGGAACAGAGTCTTCCGCATGATTCTCCATGGCTCAGACCTGATCGCGTTCGAGCCCGAGTATCAGCTTCACGATCTGTTCACCAAGAAGCTGGCGCAGTACGAAGACCGCTGGGGCCACTTCCACACATCCGGGACCAACGTGGACTGGATGGCTGACCTGCCTCATCGCAACCGCCTGGTCGGCGTGTGGAGCACGACCTGCGACCCGGTGGCGCGCATCATCGAGCCGGGCGCCGGGCCGGCCGTCGAGCGCATCGAGGCGGGCCGCAAGTGCCAGAAGATGGGGATTCCGGCCCGCTTCAAGTTCAAGCCCGTCATCCCCATCCGCGGCTGGCGAGAAGCCTACGCGGAGATCATCCGCGAGGCCCTGACCCGGGCCCAGCCCGAGTCCATGGGTTTCGGACTCTACATGTGGAACACGTTCGAGTCCCTCACCAAGGTCATTGACCCCGACCTGCTGGACCCGGATTGTCTTGAAGCCGCGCGCGGCGCCGTGGAGCAAATGAAGGGCAACCGCTGCGGGCCCTTCCCCCACGAGACGCGCAGGGACATCTATCGGTTCCTCATCTCAGAAGCGCGCAAGTGGAGCAAGGACGTGCTGCTCTACATCAGCACCGAGAGCCGGGAGATGTGGGACGAGCTCAAGGCGGAGCTGGGCCAGGACCCGCGCCACTATGTCTGCGCGTGCAGTTCCGTGGCTGCCCCCGGCCGCAGGCTGGCGCTCTCGCCCGGGTTCCGATACTCGACCTATCACCCCACGCCTGTATGACCAGGGCGCGAAGCCTGGCGGCCTGTTGAAAAAGACACCGCGTCGGCGGGGACATGGCGCCTCAGCCCGCCAACGGCGGGATCGCAACGTGTCCCCGGAACAGACGCGACATTTTCAACAGGCCGCTAGCGCTCGGTGGACTCCCCGCTGGCGATCTTCTCCACGCGCCGAGCGTGCCGGCCGCCCTCAAAGGGCGTGGACAGCCACACCTTCACGCACTTCTCCAATGTGGCGGCGTCCACAATCGCGGAGCCCATGCACAGGATGTTCGCGTCATTGTGCTGGCGCGAAAGCTCGGCGGTCTTCTCGTCGTGCACCACGGCGGCGCGAACGCCCTTGACCTTGTTCGCGGCGATGGACATGCCGATACCCGTGCCGCAAAGCAGCACGCCACGGTCGCATTCGCCTCGCGCCACGGCCCTGGCCACGGGGAAGGCGAAGTCGGGGTAGTCGGCGGACTCTGTCGAGTGCGCGCCGAAGTCCACCGCCACGCCGCCCATCTCGCGCACCACGCGCTTAACGATCTCTTTAAGCTCGATGGCCCTGTGATCGCTGCCTACGGCCACTCTCATCTCTTTTCTCCCATAGGCGGCGAACCGGCCGCCAGCTCAAGCGCCTGGCGAGTCACCGCTTCCTCGCGCAGAATCTCCCATCCCACGGAAGTCACGCGTACAACGGACGACGCGGCGCCCAGCCCCGCGTCGCCACCGTCAATGGCCACGGCCAGGTGGTCGCCCAGCGCGGCCACGGCCTCGGCCGCACACCGCGCCGGCGCGCCGCCCGCGCGGTTGGCGCTGCTGGCCATCAGCGCGCCGCCCGCGGCCCGGATGACGGCGCAAGCCAGCTCGTGCGCGGGCCAGCGCAGACCGATAACGCCGCCGCCAGCCAATGGCGTCACAATCGTGAGAGGCCCAGGCCAGAACCGGCCGGCCAGCGCCTTGGCCACGGGGGGCATCTCTGGCGCCAGCCGTTCCAGCGTCGCCATCCCGTCCACCAACACCTGAAACGGACGCTTCTCGCCATAGCCCTTGGCAGCCAGCAACCGATCTTCCGTGCCAGCCAACCCAAACAACCCAGCAACACCATAGACCGTGTCTGTCGGGAAGGCGGCCAGCCCCCCACTCGCCAGCGCCTCGGCCACCTGCGCCAGAAGGCGGTCGTTCGTTGCGCCAGATTCCCACTTCAACACCCGCGGCGGCATCGGCCCTTTCCCACCCACAGAGCGCCAGAGTCTTTGCAGCTCCAAAACATCAATTATCCCAGACGCCACGCCGAGCCGCAACGCATGTCGTCCGCCTCGGCCGATTTCGGCCATGTCAAAGCGCTGGAGTCCTGCGCCGCGGCCTATATAATATCCGCGGGATACCCGCGAAACCGCGCAGGAGGCGTCCGCTTGACTGCAGCCCGTTACACCCTGGTTCTGACGATGCTGGCCGCTGTCACCGCGCCGGCCGCGGAGAAGCCGGCGCATGTCAAAGTCGCGGCCGGCGGCGCCCGCATCGTGTTCCTGTCCCAGACAGCCATCGCGGACCACATGAGCCACGACATCCGGAGAACGAGGGCTCTGCCCGGCTGGCCCATCACCGGCGGCCTGCCCGGAGCAGACCCCGCCCCTTGCGCCGAGACCGTGCCCGGTCCCTCCACACAGGCCTTCAGCCGCCTGGCCAAGGAACTGGCCAACTCCCTCACCATCCCGTTTCTGGCCATCGCCCCGAAGATCGGGCGCCCCTTCAACACGTTGGTTCTGGCGGGTCCTGACGGCGCTCTGCTGCTTCACTACCGCAAGTTAAGCCCCTGGCCCTGCGCGGTGCGGCCGTGGGTCGCGCCGGGCGGCCGCGGCCACGCGCACGTGGACACGCCCCGCGGCCGTCTGGCCCTGCTCATCTGCTTCGATATCAACACGGAGCCGCCCAGGTTCAGGGAAACCTGCCGCGACATTCTGCTTTGCAGCATCGCGTGGGTGGACCGCGCCAACAGCGGCTGGTTCGAGAATCGCCAGCCCGCCTTTGTCCGCAACAACGACATGAGCGTCAGCGGCGCCAACTGGACCGTGCCCAGCCAGCCGATTGGCGCGGCGGCGGCCTGAGCCGCATCATCAACCGCAAAGGTGAAATCCTTGCCCGACCCAAGTCCGATGTCGGCGAAGACATCCTCTCCTCCGAACTGCCTTTCGCCAGATGGCGCGACCGCCCCTCTGGCGCAGTCCGCCGCGCCAGAAACAGCCGCCTCGAGCCACCAAACCGCCATCCGCTGGCTGACAGTCGCGGCGCTGGCGTTGGCTGCGGCCCTGACATCGGTGAAGCTGTGGCCCCAGCGTTGCGACGCGTGCGGCGGGTGGGAATTCCGCGCGCGCGCCGTACGCCTGGCGCCGGGCTGGCGCATGTTCTGCCCCAACGCCCCGATTCAGGGCCAGGCGCCCAGGCTATGCCGCCGCTGCTTCGAGGCCTTGCTCAAGATGACCCCAGCGCACGACGAGGAATCACGCCGCGTGGTGGCCCATTACCTCACCGCGCCGGACTTTGACACCAGCGTGAAGCAGTCCATAGACGCAGGGATGGACAAGGCGCGCGAACGCCAAAAGAGGCCACCGATCGAAACGGCTCCCTCCGGACAGTGAAATGCTGGGGCGATTTCTCCGCCGTCGTCCCCGCGCTCACCCCGTGCGCGCGCCGCGCAAGGCGCTGGCGCTGTTCCCCCCAGCCCAAAGACGGGATACAATGAAGGCTTGTACCCGCTTCGCATTTGCCGGAAGCCAGAC
>CAYYEE010000265.1:0-6433 GCA_964470775.1 uncultured Planctomycetota bacterium
AGCCGGGATGGGGCGCTGGTGGTGTTTCATGACGATAAGGTGGATCGTGTGACGGACGGCGCTGGCCTGGTGGGCGACATGACGCTGGCCGAATTGCGCCGTTTGGACGCGGGGATTCGGTTCAGCGCGGCCTTTGCGGGCGAGAGGATTCCTACGTTTGAGGAGGCGGCCGCGCTTGTAGCCGGCTCGGGGGTGAGGCTGAACGTGGAGATCAAGAAGCCGGCCGGCCGGGGGGTGGTGGCTGGGGTGGTGAAGGTCTTGCGCGAGGCGGGCAAGGAGAGGGACTACGTGGTTTCGTCGTTTGGCTTGGAGGAGGTGATGGCTGTGCGGGCGGCGGCGCCGGAGATCGAGCTGGCGTTGATCGGCAAGGCGCCGGAGGTCATCCCATTGGCGATTGAGCATGGCGTCCCCTGGGCGCACTGCCAGCATGAATCGCTGACCCAGGCGCTGGTTGATGAAGCGCACGGGGCGGGCTTGCGGGTGAACGTGTGGACCGTGGATGACGTGGAGCGGCTGGCGCATTGGCGCGCGGTGGGGGTGGACAAGCTGTGCACCAACCGGCCCCGGGCCATGATGGAGGCGGGGCGGCTGGCTTTCGGACGCGGCTCCGGCTTTGGGGACGCGCGGCGCTGAAGCGGCTGTCTTGCGGGGAAGCCCCGTTCGCGATCGAAGGGAGTGGTGTTTCGCAAATGCCTTGCATTTCCGAAACTCCACAGGGCGGGCTAACTCGATACTCTAGACGCGTCAAGCGCCGGGTTTGTGTCATGTAGTGTTTTAGAGATAGCAAAGCCATTTCTGAAACACTGCACCAGCGCGGGCAGAAGGGTGGAGGGCAGGGAGTGTCGCCGAGGGACAAGGGCTTTTGGCAAGCGGCCGCTCGCGGAGGCGCGGAGGCGTGGCGCGCGCTGGTGGGCCTGGTATTTCCTCCTCTTTGCGTGGCGTGCGGCGGGCGGCATGACTTCGGCGCGACTCCATTGTGTTCCGTTTGCGTGAAGGGGCTGGGGTTGATTGACGGTTCGGCGTGCCCTCGTTGCGGGTTGGGGCTGGGGCCGTTCGCGAATGGAAGATCTGCATGTCCCACGCGGCACGACGGGCTGCTCTTTCGCGGAGCCGTTGCCGTGTGCCGCTATCACGGGACCGGGGCGGAGGTGGTCAAGGCGCTGAAGTTCGGGCGGGACCTGCGGGCGCTGGAGGTGATGGGGCCGCTTCTGGCCGAGCGGGCGGCTGGCGCGGCGTTCGCCGGGGGGATTGACGTCGTAACGCCTGTGCCGCTGCACTGGGCGCGGCGTCTGGCCAGACGGTTCAACCAGTCGGAGCTGCTGGCCGAGAGAGTGGCCGAGCGTCTGCGCGCGGGGTTTGAGCCCAAGGCCATGAAGCGGCTGCGCTACACCACGCCGCAGGCCATGCTGTCTGGTCGCGAGCGAGAGGAGAATCTGAGAGGCGCCTTTGCCGTGCGGGACCGCGCTGGGGTTGCGGGCGCGCGCGTGTTGCTGGTGGATGACGTCATGACGACGTGCGCCACGGCGCGGGAATGCGCGAGGGCGCTGTTGGAGGCTGGGGCGCGGTCGGTGGACGTGGCGGTGTTTGCGCGGTAGGGGCGGCGCGTCGTGCGGGGACTACGGCTTGGCCGTCGCGTGGCGCAGGGCGCGACCCACGTTGCCGGCCGTGTAGAGGAGATTGCCGGCGCAGCCGAGTCGCTCGTAGGCGCGCTTGGCCCAGTGATTGTTGGACATTTTTCCGATGTTCACCACAGCCACGGGCCTGGGCGCCATGAGGCCGAGGGCGTGGGGCAGGTCCATGATGCGCAGGATGCCGAGGATGTAACCGCCGCGGCGGTGGGAAGAGGGCAGGTTCTCCAGCGCCAAGCCGGCGATGTCTTCGTGCATCAGCGCGTGATAGAGGCACGCCACGGCGGCGTCGCCCCGGCCATGCAGCACGATGCGCTTGCCCTGGACAAAGGGGTGCTGGCGCACAAAGGGCATCATGACCTCGAGGTCCTGGATCATGGCCATGCAGGGGGTGACGCCCGTGAGGGCGCCGGCGCGCAGGAGGTCTCTTTCCCGAGACGGGCAATGGGAGAACCCTGATCCGCGCGGTTCGAGGACGGCGAGGACATGGTCCTCGACAAAATCGGAGATGTGACGAAGCGCGTCCATGCAGCAGCGGTCTGAATCCGCGACGCTGACGACGGCGGTGTCGGTTTTGTCACACCGGTTGAAGAGGCACATCCATGTTTCCACGCCTTCGATTTCCGCGTGGTATTCCTGTCGGCGATTGTTGGGGTCAGGGCCGGACCGCCAATCGCCGATGCGTTCGGGGGCGAAGGCTGGGGGCTGGCGCAGGATGGCGTGGAAGACCTGTTCGCGCAGGTTTTTGACCGCGGCGGCGCGGAGGGCGGGCCACTCGGCCGGAGTGTTGGGCAGGGGCAGGACGCCTGTGCGCGACAGGAGCTCGGGCAGCAGGTTGAGCCGGTCGGGTGAGGGAGGCGCGCCGTTGAAGAGGGTGGTGGCTTGATCTGGGTGTGGCTTGTCCTGGCGCGTCACGGAAGGGTGGGGCCGGCCTGAGACGTGCCGGTCGAACCATGCGTTGATCTCTTCGACGGATTCGGGCTGGTAGCCGTGAGGGCCGGGGTAGTCGAAGAGGCGCAGGGCGTCCGGGCAGCCATAGAGGGCGTAGACGCGGCGCGCGCGGTCGATCATGGCGCGGTACTCGGGGACGTTGAAGAGGCCGTCGTGGATGCCGTAGCAGAACAGCGCGGGGCGCGGGGCGATGAGGGCGGCGAACTCCGAGGTGTCGCGCTGATAGGGGTTGTGGTTGTAGATGCAGTCGCAGTGGCCCATGACGTTGCGGTGGGCGAGGGTGTAGTCGTGGGTGGTGACGCCGCAGGAGGAAGCGAGGGCCTTGATGCGGTCGTCGGCCACGGCGGCGTAGAAGCTCTGCGCGCCGCCGCCGGAGTTGCCGGTGGCGCCGAGGCGGCTGGGGTCGACCTCGGGCAGCGAGGCCAGCAGGTCGAGGGCGCGGATGGTGTTCCACAGTTCGCCGCCGGCGCCGCTGTAGCCCATGGAGATCCAGTCGTAGCGTTCGCCGAAGTAGAGGCCGTGGTGTTCGCCTGGGTTGTCATGCTGCTCGATGGTGTCGAAGATGAGGCAGACGTATCCGCGGCGCGCCCACATGATGGCGTGGTCCTGGTAACCGAGGACGCCGATGGGGTAGTGGCCGCAGCAGTAGAGAACGCCGGGGGCCTTGGCCGTGGGCAGGGGATCGGGGCTGAAGATGATGGCCGAGCCCCACACGTCGGGCAGGAGTTGGAAAGCTACTTTGCGGGCGCTGTAGCCTGGGCCGGAGAAGCGGCCATAGTTCGTGGGCTTGAGGTCGCACTTGGCGGGCATGGGGTCGAGGCCCATGGATCGCATGAACTCGGCCTTGAGCGCGGCGCGGCCGGCTTCCCAGTCCTGGCGTGTAGTGAGGCCGGCGAGGGCGTTGCGGGCGATGCGGGCGGACAGGTCTTTGTAGTACTGCCAGAGGGTGATGCCCATGAGACGTCTCCTGGGGTGAGGGTTGATTCTTGGTTGCGGCCAGCGGCGGCGCCGCAAATGGGGGATTGTACAACTTGGGGGGCGCGGGGCAAAGGGGCTGGATGCAGAGCCGCGCGGAGTGGACGACGGGCTTTGTCAAGCCATTTGTCATTCTTTGTGGGGGCTTGATCGGCAGGGCATTTGCTTTCTTGTGCCGGGCATGGGCGATCTCCTGCGCCGCCGGCGCGGCTTCGTCTCTGTCTGGCGGGGCTTGCTTGGCGGGGTCATCGCGCGCTTTCGATGGTCATGCGTCATGGCGCAGGACTCGTCCAAGATCGCCGTCCTCTCTTGCCGCCCGGCGACCTGACACCTTCGCCGGTGAGGTTCCCGATGTCTTGATTCGACATTTGACTTTACGGGGCGGGTTGGGATACACTCATAAGTCTTGGACCCCCGGTGAATAGGGGGATGGCGCAGCTTTTTGCTGCGCATGGATTGCGCGCGGCCCTCTGTAGGGTGTGCGTTTCCGCCTGCGCCGCGCGGGCGCAAGTGTTTGAGGAGAAGAGCCTTGGCGAAGCCGACGATGCGAGACTTGCTGAAGGCGGGCCTGCACTACGGGCACCGCGCCAGCCGCTGGAACCCCCGGATGGCTCCCTTCATTTTTGGGAAGCGCAACCTGATTCACATCATCAACTTGAGGGAGACGATGCGGGGGCTGATCACGGCGAGGCGTTTTGTGAGCCGGATCGTTTCCATGGGGCAGGGCGTGCTGTTTGTGGGCACGAAGCGTCACGCGCGCAATACGATCAAGGCGGAGGCGTTGCGCTGCAATATGCATTTCGTGAGCGAGCGTTGGCTGGGCGGCACGTTGACGAACTTCCGCTATATCCGTTCGCGTTTGGGGCGGTTGTTCGACTTGGAAGAGCTGTTTGACAGCGGGGCGATTTTCAACTACAGCAAGAAGGAAGCTTCGTTGCTGCGCCGCGAGAAGGACCGCATCCATCGCAACCTGGAAGGCATCCGGAATATGGAAGAGCTTCCGGGCGCGGTTTTTGTGGTGGACCCGCACCGCGAAAAGAACGCGGTGGCTGAGGCGCGTCGCGCGGGCATCCCGACGATCTGCCTGGCGGACACGGACTGCGACCCGGACGACGCGGACATCCTGATCCCTGGCAACGATGACGCGATGCGCGCGGTGGAGTTGGTGGCGCGCCAGATTGCGGATGCGGTGATCGAGGGGCAGGAGAAGCGGCAGGCGCAGGATGCTGTGCAGCCCCTGGCGCCGCGGCCGGCGACGGTTCCGGCGGGCGGGGCGGCTCCGACGGCTGAGGCGGGTCCGGCGCCGGCTCCGGCCAACTGATGCGTTGGACTGGATAGAACTGAACACACGGGTCTGTAGGCCGAGGATAGAGTCATGGCGATTACCGCGGGAATGGTGAAGGAACTGCGTGAGAAGACCGGTTTGGGCGTGATGGACTGCAAGGAAGCCCTGGCCGAGACGAATGGCGACATGGACAAGGCGTTTGACCTGTTGCGCAAGAAGGGCTTGGCGGCGGCGGAGAAGCGGGCCAGCCGCGCCACCAAGGACGGCCGCATCGGCGCGTACATCCATCCGCCGGGACGGGTGGGCGTGCTGCTGGAGCTGAACTGCGAGACGGACTTTGTGGCCAAGAGCGAAGACTTCCAGACGCTGTTGAAGGACCTGTGCATGCAGGTGGCGGCGGCAAGGCCGCAGTGGGTGACGCGCGATCAGATTCCGCAGGCGACGCTGGATCACGAGCGCGGGATCTACCAAGCGCAGGTGGCGGACAAGCCGGCGCAGGCGCAGGCGAAGATCATTGAGAGCAAGCTGGATTCGTTCTGCAAAGACAACACGCTGATGGAGCAGCCCTTTATCCGCGACCCGAAGCGCAGCGTGGAGCAGGTGGTGAAGGACCTGAACGCGAAGGTCGGGGAGAACATCTCGGTGAAGCGTTTCGTCCGGTTTGCGTTGGGCGAGGAGGCTTGATGGTCGCGAGATCTGGCGCCTTGGCGTACCGGCGTTTCGTGCTGAAGTTGAGCGGCGAGGCGCTGGGGCCTGGGTGGAAATCGGGCGCGGCGGCGGCCATGGAGAGGACGGATCGTCTGGGCCTCGACATGGAGAACGCGAAGTTGATCGCCCGAGAGATCGCGGCGGTTCACGCGCGCAAGGCGGAGATTGCGGTGGTGGTCGGCGGCGGGAACTTCATCCGCGGCCGGACGCTGCGGCAGGCGGGCGTGGACGCGAACACGGCGGACAAGATGGGCATGGTGGCGACGGTGATCAATGCCCTGGCTTTGGGCGTGGCGCTGCGTGAGAACGGCGTCGACGCGCGGGTCATGTCGGCGATCTCCATGCCGGGCATCGCGGAGGCGTATGACCGCGAGGTGTGCCTGAGACATCTCGAGGCCGGGCGGGTGGTTGTGCTGGCGGCGGGGACGGGGAATCCTCATTTCACGACCGACAGCGGGGCCGCGTTGCGCGCGAGGGAGCTGGAAGCGAAGGCGGTGCTGAAGGCGACCAACGTGGACGGCGTTTACAGCGACGATCCAAGAAAGAACGCCAAGGCGAAGAGGTTCGAGAAGCTCGGCTTTGGCGAGGTGGTTCGGCGGAACCTGCAGGTGATGGACATCACGGCGGTGACGCTGTGCCGCGAGGGCGGGATCCCGATCGTGGTGTTTGACCTGGCCGTCAAAGGCAACCTGATGCGCGCGGCGCAGGGCAAGGCCGTGGGCACGCTTGTGAAAGGCGAATGACGATGTCCGTGGATGACATTTGCCTGGAAGCGATGGAACGGATGGAGAAGTCCGTGGAAGCGGTGCAGGCCAGGCTGCGTTCGGTGCGGACGGGGCGGGCGAGCGCGGCGCTGGTGGACGGGATCCGCGTTGAGTACTACGGA
>CAYYEE010000266.1:0-6424 GCA_964470775.1 uncultured Planctomycetota bacterium
GCGGCTTGTGCTGGATGTGCCTGGCGTGGGGCTGGTCACGGTGGCGGCGCGGCCGCGCTAGCGGGACTTGGCCAGCCGGCGGAGGCGGGCAAGGTTGATTCTGTCCCACGAGCGGCGTCCGTTCATGCCCTTGGGGGTTTCGAGCAGTTTGGGGACGTCGCGGAAGCGGGGGTCGGTGAGGAGGAGCTTGAAGGGCTCGTCGCCAAGGGCGCCTTTGCCGATGTGCTCGTGGCGGTCGGCGTGGGCGCCGAGTGTTCCCTTGCAGTCGTTGAAGTGAAAGGCGCGGATGCGGCGCAGGCCGAGGACGCGGTCGAAGGCGGCGAGCGTGGCGTCGAGGGCTTGCTTTGTGCGGATGTCGTAGCCGGCGGCGAAGACATGGCAGGTGTCGAAACAGACGCCGGCGCGTTGGGGCGCGCGCAGTTGGGAGATGATATCCGCCAGTTGCTCAAAGGCGCCTCCGATGACCGTTCCGGCGCCGGCCGTGGTTTCGAGGAGGATGTCGGTGTGGGGGAACTGGTCGAGGAGAGAGTTGAGGCAGGAGGCGATGCGGCTTGCGCCGGGGCCGGCTCCCGCGCCGAGGTGCGCGCCGGGGTGGATGACGATGGCGGGGATGGCGAGCTGGCGGCATCGCTCGAGTTCGTCGGTGAGGGAATCGGCGGACTTGCGTCGCAGGGCGTCATCCGGGGCGGCGAGGTTCATGAGGTAGCTTGCGTGGGCCAGGACCGGGCCGATGCGGGCTTGCTCGACGGCGTCGCGGAAGCGCTGGGCGTCCTCTGGGGCGATGGGCTTGTCGTTCCAGCGCAGGTTGTTGCGTGTGAAGACCTGGAGGCGCTGGCAGCCTTCGTGGATGGCGCGTTCGACCGCGCGGGCGTGGCCGCCCTGGATGGACTGGTGGGCGCCGATGAGCGGGGGATGGGTCATGGGCAAAGGCCGCGCGGAGAAAAGGCCGGTCCCGGCGGCTTCGCCGGCGCACAAGGGGGATATGCGCAGGCCGTGGGGCAACGCCGAGACCGGCCATGGGACGCGCGCGGCGGCTGAGTCGCAGGATGCCACCGTCGCGAGGCTTTTCCTTCTCGGAAGCTGCGCGCTGACCCGCAAATGCAAGGCATTTCCGGGTCAGCGCACTGGCAGCCTTTTGAAAATGTCGTGTCTGTTCTGGGGACACGTTGCGGTCCCGCCGTTGGCGGGCTGAGGCGCCATGTCCCCGCCGACGCGGTGTCTTTTTCAACGGGCGGCTAGAACAGCTTTTCCAACAGCTTGGCCAGGGCCGCGGGGTCGCGGCGGGTCATGATGTCCTGAACCTGGCCCTGGGGGACCTTGATATTGACAAGAGCCTTTTGGACCTGGGCCCAAAGGCGGTCGCGTTCCTTTTCGGTTTCGGCCACGTACAGTTGCGAGGCCAGTTCGCCGAGCTTTTGCACCATGAGGTTGTCGCGGTGCTCGTAGTAGCGTTTGATGATTCCCTTCTGATGGGGTGTGTAGGGCATGGTCGCCTCCTGCCGGGCCGTGCACGCGAGGTCGGGGGCTCGGCGGAGCCTGTCAGGCCAAAAGTCTGGACTTGACGTCCATGATCTTGGCGATCTCGATGACCTGGCCCTTTTCGCGAGACATCTCCGCGGCGCAGGCGATGGCCACGCTCCAGGCGCCGTCGGCGGCATTGGCGATGGGCTTGGCGCGCTTGCGGATGCAGTCGAGGAAGTTCTGGACCATGAGGGGGTCGGCGCCTCCGTGGCCGCCTTCTTCCTGGCCGATTTCGTGGGTCTTGACGTCTTTTGTCCAGCGGGGGCGGAACTCGATCTTGGATGCGTGGAGGTCGGCTTCGCCGTGGCCGAGGGTGCCATCGACGAAGTAGCGGCGGTTGCTGATAGGTGTGGCGAAGCACTCGGTGTGGGTGGCGGTGGCGCCGTTGGCGTACTCGACGATGGCGACGCCCTGGTCGTGCGTGTCTTTGTCGGAGAGGTACATGCACAGGTTCTTGTGATACCCGTCGACCTTGGCCGCCTCCTCGCCGAACATGCGGGGCTTGCCGCCGGTCTCGGTGTCGGCGGTCATGTAGGCGTCGGGGCATTCCTTCTTGTAGGGGCAGGCGGAGCAGGTGGGGCCCGGCTTGACGCCTTTGCGGGTTTTGAAGGGCAGGCGTTCGGGTTTGAAGGTGAAGACGTTGGCGAAGCAACTGACGCGGGCGGGGCGGACGCCGCCCATGATGTAGTTGATGACGTCGAAGTCGTGGGAGCCTTTGTGGAGCCACAGGCCGCCGGTGAACTTCTTGAGGCGGTTCCAGCGGCTGTGGTAGGTGCGGCCGCCGTTGTAGTACTCCATGGCGATGATGGAGAAGATGTCGCCAAACTCGCCGCGCTGGGCCATCTGGCGGAGGTTGCGGACGACGGCGTGATGGCGGAGGTTGAAGCCCATGTAGAGGATCTTGCCGGCGGCGTCCGCGGCTTCGAGAATCCTCATGCAGCCATCAACGGAGGTTGCGAGGGGCTTGTCTACGAGGACGTGCTTTCCGGCCTTGAGGGCGGCCACGGCGTGCTCTTCGTGGAGGTAGTCGGGCGAGGTGACGATGACAATGTCGATGTCTTTGCGCTTGACCATGTCGTGGGCGTTGTCCACGATGTCGGCCTTGATGCCGAGGATGTCCAAGCCGGCCTGGGCGCGGACAGGGTTGGGGTCGGCGAGCGCGGCGATTTCGGCTACATCCGCGTGGACCTTGGTGAATGTGTGGCCGAAGGAATTGATTCCGCGTCCCCCCGCGCCGATGATGCCGACACGAAGCTTAGGCATGTAGAGTCCTTTCAAGACACTTTTTCCGAACAGCGCCACCTTCGGCGGCGTCGTGGACAAACGAAGTAATCATTATATACGCGATTTGACTGGCAGGCAAATCGGCGAATGGGGCGAGGCAGGGATGTGGCGCGCCGCTTGTGCGCGGTGAGAGGTGAACGCGCGGAGCATGGCGAGGGGGCGTCCCGCCACACTCGTCCGCTTCTCTGAGGGGGGTCAGGCCTCGATGGCTTCGTCCACGGTGGCGTAGACGGGGATGATGCGGTGCAACATGCAGAGGCGAAGGCTCTGGTCAACTTCGGGGTCGACGTTGCAGAGGCGCAGGGACTGGCTTTGGGCGGCCAGGCGCTTGCGGATGCCGAGGAGGATGGCGAAGAAATAGGTGCCCGAGTATTGCAGCTCGGAAAGGTCGAGGACGACGACGGGCGGTGTGTCCGGCTTCTGAATTTCGTTGAGGATGCGGGCCTTGATGTCCGCGGCTTCGGCCGCAACGGAGACCGACCGGACACGCGGACGCAACACGAGCGCGGCCTTGCCGGACTTGAGCGTTCGACGGGCGGCGGTCAGCATGGTGTCCAACCCCCACGATGAAGGGTCCGCGCCTTGCGGGCGCATTGGCCGCAAATAGCTGCGCGGCGGGCGCGCTTTGAGAAGCCGCTTTACGGCCGGCCGTTTTTCGGGCAGGCGCGGTCCATGACGGTGGTCATGGTAACCTGCGCAGTGACCGGGGGTCAAGGACGTTTTTGGGAGTTGGAACGCGACGTTGACGGGCCAGGGGGGGACTGCTATAATCCGGCGTTTGCCTTTGCGCCCGCAGAGGGGCGCCAGGGGGCGCAGACAGCCCCTATGGCCTGCGCCTGCATGTGCGTGGCTGGCGCGTTCGGCGGAACGACCGAACAACGGGCCGTGTCCCAGCAGCCTGTTGAAAATGTCGCGTCTGTTCCGGCGACACGTTGGGATCCCGCCATTGGCGGGCTGAGGCGCCATGTCCCTGCTGACGCGGTGTCTTCTTCAACGGGCCGCTAGGGTTGTGTCTCAAAAATAGCTTTGCTATTTTTGAGACACAACGCGACGTAGCCGATGTCTGCAAATTACGCTACAGCAAAGAGTTGACTTTGACCCTGCGCTGACCAAGAAATGCAAGGCATTTCTGGGACAGCACGCTAAAATCTGTCGCGCATTTTCTGGAGTCGCCAATCCCCGATGATATTCCGCCCAAATTTCGTGGCGGCTGTGCTTGCGCTGCTGTGGGCGGCCGCCGGCCTTGCGGTTGGCCAGACGGACGCATCCGGACAAACCGGCCAGGTGTCGTGGGATTCGCCCGCGGCCGAGGTCAACGGGAGGGTTGTGACGCGGGGGGACGTGGGGCGGTACTTGCTGGATTCTTTTGGCCGGGAGTGGCTGCGGACGATGCTGGCGCGGGAAGCGGTGCGCTTGGAGGCGGCGAAACAGGGGGTGGTGTGCGCGCCGGAGGAAGCGCGCGCGCGGGCGGAGCGGGAGTTTGACGCGCACATGGCGCGGCGCGCCCAAGAGCGGAAGATGTCGGTGGATGAGTATGTGCAATCGCTGGCCGCCCAGGGGCGGGACGTGAAGCAGGCGCGCGAAGAGTTCATTCAGGACTCGATGGGCATCTTGGAGACGGAGGCGCTGGCGGAGAAGCTGCTGCGGCGCAACGTGACCGTGTCGGAAGGTGAGTTGAAAGAGGCGTATGAGGAGAAGTATGGGCCTGTGTTGCGCGTGCGGCACATTGAGCTGCCGACGCTGAGCGCGGCTATGGAGGTGTTTGGGGCGCTGGAGAAGGGGGCGAAGTTCGAGACGCTGGCCGAGGAGCGGAGCCTGGACAAGGCGTCGCGCAAGAACGGGTTCGAGTTGACGCCGCCGCCGTCGCGTTCGAGCGCGATCGGCCGGCGGGCGCGGACGCTGACGCCGGGCAAGCGGGCTGTGGTGCGCGAGGGGGACAGGTACCACGTCATCGAGCTTGTGGAGTTCAAGACGCGGGAGTCGGCGAGTTTTGACGACGTGTCCGCGAAGCTCCGCGAGGACGTGACCGCCAGGAAGATGATGGAGTTGAGCAAGTCATTTGTGGCGGAGTTGATGACCAAGCACGGGGCGCGCATGACGCTGGAGGCTGAGCCTGGGTCGTGGAGCGCGGTGGTGGGGGCGGTGGGGTCGAGGACTGTCTCGCGCTCGGAGCTGGCGGAGGCGCTGATGCGGCAGCATGGGGCGCGGAGCGTGCGCGAGCTGGGCATGATGGAGTTGATGCTGGGCGTGGCGGCGCAGCGCGGGGTGAGCTACACCGAGGACGAGCTGAAGCGGTACATGGCCGAGCGGGTGGAGAGCAGCCTTCGGGCGGAGGCGGAGTCGCTGGGTCTGGCTGACCTGAAGGCGTATGAGGCTTCGCTGGCGCAGAAAGGGGCTACGCTGAGCCTCCGCCGGTCGGAGATGGAGGCGCAGGGGCGGCCGATGATGCTGGCGCGTCTGCTGGCGGACAAGTGCCTCCGGCAAGATCTGAAGGTGGACCCGGCGGACGTGGAGAAGGAGTATCGCCGGCGCTACGGGGAGAGGATCAAGGCGCGGCAGATCGTGGCGCCTTCGGAGGCGGACGCGGAGCGGGTTGAGAAGTTCCTGAGCGATGGGGTGGATTTTGGCGCGATGGCGCGCCAGTTCAGCCTGGACAAGGTGAGCGGGGCGCGGGGGGGGGTGTTTGAGATCGGCAACGAGGGGGCGCTCGGGGAGGCGCTTTTCGCGATGCGCATGGGCGAGCGCAAGCGGTTGAAGGTGGGGCCGTACTGGCACGTGGTCGAGAAGCTGGAGGTCATCCCCGCGCAAAATGCGCCGTTCAAGGAGGTTCGGGACGCGCTGGAGCGGGATCTGCTGGAGCAGAAGATAGACCGGGAGCGGGCGGGCTGGATCATGGAGCTTGAGGCCAAGGCCTCCATCAAGATACTTTTGCGGTAGCGGGGCGGCGGTACCCCCGCGGAAGGGCTTGCGATGTTGAAGACATTCAGGGGCGGCGTTCATCCTGACGACCGGAAGTCGCTTGTCAAAGACTGCCCGATACAGGTGTTTCCGCCGCCGCGGCGGGCCACGGTGTTGATGAGCCAGCACCTTGGCGCGCCGTGCAAACCGTGCGTGGAGAAGGGACAGCGCGTCCTGACGGGGCAGGAGATCGGCGCGGCGCAGGGGTTTGTTTCGGCGCCGGTTCACGCGCCTGTGACGGGCAAGGTGGTGGAGATCGGGCAGGCGTATCACCCGGTGACGGGTCGGAATTGTCCGGCGGTGATAATCGAGCGGGACGGCGAGGGTGGCGCACTGGAAGCCGCCATCGCAGGGCGTCCAGGCGAGGGCGATCGCGGTCTCGGGTTCGCCGAACGCGGCGGGGCGGGCGCCGGCCACGGCGGGCACGAGCGCGGCCGCGAGGGCGACGAGGAGAAGCAGCACCGGGAAACGTGGCATCGGCATGCCAATCGTGCACCGCGGAGCGGGTGAATGAAAGGAAAGAACCGGTGGAGCGCGGCGCGAACGTCGTGCGCGGGGGCATCTTGCCCGGGGACGAAGAAGCCCGGGACGGGCCCGGGCTTCATCTCCAAATTCCAAAGGGCGACGGCTACTCGTCGTCCGGTGCTTCGGGTTCCGGGCC